>NZ_JXSL01000023.1 GCF_000829825.1 Paramagnetospirillum magnetotacticum MS-1
CAACCAGTTTTTTGCGTCTCCGCAAAACCCGCCGACCGGGCCGTCCCGCCGCCCAAAACCTTCCGGTTCGTCGCGGCGAGGGGCGGGTTTTACGCGCCCCATCCGACCCTGTCAACCGCTCTTTTTACCCGAAGGCAAAACCCGTTGACCGGGCCGTCCCGCCACCCAAAACACCAGGGTTCCCGGCGGCGAGGGGCGGGTTTTATACCCGCCCAACCACGCCGTCAACCCCATTTATTTGGAGGCTGGCCGTCCCTCCCGAGTGGGGGAGACGAAATTTCATCCTATGCCTGAGCAGGTTCCGAAGCAAGCCCCTTCTGCCCCTGGAGGGATCGGGTTGGTGCCCTATTGTGTGGTGGCCCCACATGCCCCTTATATGAAGACCTGGGGCCATATTTATGGATGGGGATGATTATGGCGGCGAAATCGCGAACGGAAATCATTGACGATATCGAAGACTGCATCGGCCGTAACGGCGGCGAGTTCGGGCAGTGGTATGTGGGCTTTACCGCCAGCCCGAAGATCAAGCTGTTCTCCGGCCACAAACTGAAGCAAAGCGGCGATGCCTGGATCTCGCGCCTGGCCAAGGACGAGTTCGAAGCCCACGAGGTCGCCGAGTTCTTTCGCACCACGCGCAAGACCAAAGGACCTGGCGGCCAACCCGGCGACAATGACCTCTATGTCTATGCCTATAAGATGAAACCGCATACCAAGCCCTGAGGCTTGCCATGCTCGGGGCCTATAAGATGAAACCGCATACCAAGCCCTGAGGCTTGTTTCCCCCTGTTGGGCGGTTCATGCTGCGCCTCTCGTCGCTAACGTAAAGAGGCCCCATGCCGACGCGCGCCAGCAACCGAACCATTACCGAGAAGGATGTGGATTCGGTCCTCCACCCCTATACCAATCTGAAACGCCATCCGGAGGTGGGTCCGCTGGTCATCACCCGCGGCAAGGGCGTACGGGTCTATGACGAGGCGGGAAAGGACTATATCGAGGGCCTGGCCGGGCTGTGGTGCACGTCGCTTGGCTGGGGCGAGGAGCGGCTGGTCGAGGCCGCGGCGCGGCAGATGCGCACCCTCCCCTTCTATCACCTGTTCAGCCACAAGACCCATGACGTGGGCGTCGAATTGTGCGCCCGTCTGCTGGAGATGGCGCCCGTCCCCATGTCCAAGGTTTTTCTGGCCGGATCGGGGTCGGAAGCCAACGACACCGCCATCAAACTGATCCACTACCGATCCAACGCGCTGGGCCTGCCCCATAAGAAGAAGATCATCGCCCGCGAGAAGGCCTATCACGGCGTCACCGTGGCCACCGCCTCGCTGACCGGCCTGGTCAACAACCAGCGCTCCTTCGACCTTCCCATTCCCGGTGTGCTGCGGGCCGGATGTCCTCATCATTACCGCTTCGCCAGGCAAGGCGAGAGCGAGGAAGACTTTTCCTCCCGGTTGGCGGCAGAGCTGGAAGCGCTGATCCTGGCCGAAGGCCCCGACACCGTGGCCGCCTTCTTCGCCGAACCGGTGATGGGCGCAGGCGGCGTCATCGTGCCGCCCGCCGGATACTTCCCCAAGATCCAGGCGGTGCTGGACCGCTACGATATTCTTCTGGTGGTCGACGAGGTGATCTGCGGCTTTGGGCGCACCGGCAAGATGTTTGGCACCGAGACCTTTGGCATCCGCCCTGACATGATGACTCTGGCCAAGGGCTTGTCCTCGGGCTATGCGCCCATTTCGGCCTTGATGGTCAATGAGCGGGTCTACGGCCCCGTCGCCGAGGAATCAGGGCGCATCGGGGTTTTTGGCCACGGCTACACCTATGGCGGCCACCCGGTTTCCGCCGCCGTGGCGCTGGAGACTTTGAACATCTATGCCGAGCGCGACATCTTGGCCCATATCGCCAAGGTGGGGCCGGTGCTGCAGGAGGGTTTGGGGTCGTTCCGCGATCACCCCCTGGTGGGCGAGGCCCGCGGAATCGGCTTGATCGGAGCCCTGGAACTGGTGGCGGACAAGACCAGCCGGGCCCCCTTCCCGCCCGAACGGACCATGGGCGCCAAAGTGGTCGCCAGGGCACAGGACAAGGGAGTCATCCTGCGGGCCATGGGCGATGCCATCGCTTTCGCCCCTCCCCTGATCATCACGGAAGCGGAGATCGGGGACATGCTGCGCCGGTTCAAAGCCGCGCTTGACGAAGCTCATGGCGCGCTTGGTCTCGGATAACTATGTGATACTTCAGTCGAAAGCGCGGGCTCATTACATCTTGTACACTTGCGCCACAGCTTTTTGATCCACTAGGATCTGCGCACCGGCCCAAGCCCTTAGGGAAATTGAGGGGGATGACGGGCCGAGGGAGGAGAGGAATGGATTACGAGCATTACTTCACCAAGCGGATCAGCGACCTCAAATCCGAGGGACGCTACCGGGTGTTTGCCGATCTGGAGCGCCAGAAGGGCCGCTTCCCCATTGCTCTCAACTACCGCGATGGTGAGGTCCGCGAGGTGGTGGTGTGGTGCTCCAACGATTATCTCGGCATGGGGCAGCACCCGGAGGTGATCGCCGCCGCCCATGAGGCGCTGGAGCGTTGTGGCGCCGGTGCGGGCGGAACCCGCAACATCTCGGGCACCAATCACTATCACGTGCTGTTGGAAGAAGAGCTGGCCGCCTTCAATGCCAAGGAATCCGCCCTTCTGTTCACTTCGGGCTATGTGGCCAACCAGACCACCCTGTCGACGCTGGGCGCCACCATTCCGGGCTGCGTCGTGTTCTCCGACGAGCTCAATCACAATTCCATGATCGAGGGCATCCGCCACGGCCGTTCGGCCAAGCAGGTGTTCCGCCACAACGATCCCGAGCATCTTGAACAGTTGCTGTCGGCCTATCCGAAAGAGACGCCCAAGCTGGTGGCATTCGAATCGGTCTATTCCATGGATGGCGATATCGCCCCCATCGCCGAGATCTGCGACGTGGCCGAGGCCCACAACGCCATGACCTATCTGGACGAGGTCCATGCGGTGGGCATGTATGGCGAGCAAGGCTCCGGCGTGGCCGAGCGCGACGGTGTGCGCGACCGCATCACCATCATTCAGGGAACCCTGGCCAAGGCCTTGGGCGTTGTGGGCGGCTATATCGCCGCCTCGGCGTCTTGCGTCGATTATGTGCGCAGCTTCGGCCCCGGCTTCATCTTCTCGTCCTCCATGCCTCCAGCCACGGCCGCCGCCGCCCTGGCCTCCATCCGCTTCCTGCGCGCCCATCCCGAGATCCGCGACCGCCACCAGGAACGCGCCGCCACGGCCAAGCGCCTGCTGGCCGAACGCGGCATCCCCGTCCTGCCCTCGGTCAGCCATATTGTTCCGGTGATGGTGGGCAATGCCGCGCTCTGCAAGCAGGCCAGCGACCTGCTGCTCGACGAGTACGGCATCTATGTGCAGCCCATCAATTATCCCACCGTCCCGGTGGGCACCGAGCGGCTGCGCATCACGCCGACGCCGCTGCATGACGACGCCATGATGGCCCATCTGGTGGAATCTTTCTCAGCCGTATGGGACCGGCTGGATCTGCATAAGGCCCATCACCCGAAAGCGGTCAAGGCGGCGGAGTAGACAGCTTCCTGTCAGGCTGAGGACGTACTCTGAAACCAGTCGAGCCGAATCGCTCCAGCATGCCCTCGTTGGAGCAATCGTTCGGTTTGGCCCTCCCAAGACGAAGCCGGCGGGCTCCCCAACTCCCGCCGGCTTCTATCTTTTTGGGAAGACGCCCTGCGCGGCAGGGGCCGTCAGATCAATAAACGCCCTTGGAATTGAGATAGATCGCCGATTTGCGGTCCTCGGCCAAGGTATGGCCGACGATCCATTCCTGCAGGAAGGTCAACACCTCGGCCTCATTATAGCCGCGTCCCTCGGCCACCGCGGCCTGCAATTCGGTCAATTGCTCCAGCAGACGGGCGTGGCGGACACGATGGGCGCTGAGTTCCGGGTACTTGTAGCGGATCAGCAGCCCTTCCTCCTCGCTGAAATGAAAGCGGGCGTATTCGCGCAACAAGCCCATGGTTTCGGCCACCTCGGCGTCGTCCGTCTTGCGCTCCATCATGTCGAGAACGGAATTGCCGATCTCGAAGAGGCGTCTGTGGTGGGAATCGATGCGCTGCACCCCCACCGAATACTCCTCGTGCCACTTGATCAGGACGCGGGCATGCTCGCCCGCCTCGGCCATGGTCCGAGTCCGTTTGGTGCTGGCCTCGAACAGTTTCCAGCGCACGGACGGGATGTCGCGCAGGGTTTCGGCCGGAACCAGATAGACTTCGCAGCCCTCCAGGGCGCGGACCCGCAGCAGGCTGGGGATGCCGAAAATGGCAACCTCCTCGCCAAAGAAATCGCCGGGCTTTAAGGTCTCGAACATGTGTTCGCCCAGGAAGCGGCCAGCGCTTCCCGATTTCATCATGGCCACCAGACCAGGACCGGGCTCGATCAGCGCCTCGGCGGCGAAACTCTTCTGGCTCATTCCCTGAGCGATGCGGTTCAAGGACCTAGACGACACCACCTCACCGAACAAGGAGGTGCGCAGCAGGAACTCACGATGCTCCAACAGGCGCGAAACGCCCGAGAACACATTGTTGTAGCGCACGAATTCCAGATACAAGGAACACGGAATGGCCAGGGCCTGGACAAAGCTGGCGGCGCGGTAGGTCTCGGAGGCCGGGGTTCCGAACAACCCCGGCAACTCGCCGATCAAAGCCCCAGCCGACAGGACCGAGCGCATCTCGATCTCCATGGGGATCATCTCGACGCTGCCCGACAGCAGCAGATAGATGTGATCGTTGACCATCCGCTCCTTCACCAAGATGGTGCCGGGATTGAAGGTCACCACCGGATTGTTGAGCAACACCCGGATCTGATGGCGGGGAATGCCGGGGAAATAGGCGTCCAGGGCCTCATAGGCATAGGGCCAGATGAAGTCGTGATTGGATGGGATCAGCACATCCACCGTGCCGAAGGACGCCGATGACCCGATGGCCTTCTGGGCGCGGGTATTGCGCTGCGAGGTATGGGCCAGGATGATCTTGCCCGACTTGTCGTCACGGAAATCATAGGCATCGCCATGGATCATGCCGCCGCCCACGTCGATCTTCTTCACATCGGCGGGGACAAGGTAATCGGCGGCGACCTTGTCATACATGGCCTGACTGATGCCTGCCGCGTTCGCATCGTCGGTGACGAATCCCTGCAAAACCGACAGACGGCAGATATCGGCGAAATGGGCATAGGTGCGATAGCCCCCCTCCCACATGGCGCGGAAGTGAAAGACGGTGGTTTCCACCGGATGGGGGGAAAAGACCGGCATGACCTCAAGCCCATCGATGGAGTTCCACTCTCCTTCCACCAGGGGACGGACATCGAAATAATCCGAAAACGCCGCCTCTTCGATGGACAGCAGCGCCGCCACCTTCTTGGCCACCGAGGCGCGGACCAATGGCGTCGAATAGTATTTCAGCTTGTGATCCGAACGGATCAGGGTCGTCAGCCCGGCAAAGTGATCGTCATGGGAATGGGTGTGGAAGATCCCCTCGATCTCATTGACGCCGATGCCCAGCGCGTTGAGCGAGTAAAGGATATTGGGCCCGGCATCCACCAGATAGACTTTGCCCTGGAACATGACGATGGAAGACATGGAGGGACGATTGATGTCCCAACCATCGCCCTCGCCCGAATGGATGACCGCGAAATATTCGCGGCGAAGGCGGTAAAAGCCCAGCGGATAGGGCGATTCATAGGTCTCGAAGGACGGAAGATTGAGGTCGACGACCGCCGTCTCGCCCTGATAGCTGAACTCGAAGACATTGAACATCATGCGGCGCACGGCGACGCCGTTTCTGATCTCCACCGGCTCGTTATCCACCGCCAGGGTGTCGATCAAGTCGCCGGGATGGCGGATATTGCCGAAAGCAAAGCGCAGCTTCATGCGCATCAGCTCACGGGCCCGTTCCGGCGTCTCTCCGGCCTCGACAAGCTCTTCCTCGGTCACCAGACCGTAATTACCGCGATAGATATACTGCATCTGGGCCGAAACCTGATCGGCGCTGCCGATCAGCATGGGCTTGATGCCCGTATTGCCGGGGTGATCGGGCAGGATCATCCCCTGGCGATACAGCATCTGAAGGACGGGAAATTCAGCCAGATTGGAGAAGCTGCCATTCTGCACCATGGCGTCTGACAGCAATATGACGTTGGGCCCGGTCTCGAAGGGAACGCCGTTCACCTCGGTGGAAACAATCAGGCCCCGCTTCATCAGATGCTTCACCGCATCCGCGGGACAGCCGCACAACACTGAAACACCCGCCTGGGGCGCCTCGATCCACCAAACCCCGGTGGTCACCTCGATCTTACGCAGCAACGGCATCGCCCCCTCGGATCCTAAGAGGATCTGCAGGCGGTTCTTCGCCAGCAGATCCACATTGCATATATAGCACGATGGGGCGGGGCGACCACCCCATCACACCGGCATCTTTCAAGGCTTTACATTTGTCTTGCAATGACCTATCACAAGTATGGGATTAATGCAATTCGCTCGCATTTGCACCGCGCAGTGCTATGGATGAGAAATCGCATCGAAGATTCAAGCCTGAGGCCCCCCATGCTGGCATCTGCCGTGATCGTTTTCCGCGAGGTTCTCGAAGCCGCCCTGATCGTGGGTATCGTCCTGGCCGCGACCAAGGGATTGACCGGCAGCCGCCGTTGGGTTGCGGCGGGCATCGTGGGCGGGCTTTTGGGCTCGGCGATCATCGCCAGTTCCGCCGGGGCGCTGTCCGAGGCCGTGTCGGGCATGGGACAGGAACTTTTCAACGCCTCGATCCTGGGCGTGGCGGTTCTCATGCTGGGCTGGCACACCGTTTGGATGAGCAGCCATGGCCGCGAGATGGCCGCCGAGATGAAGCGGGTCGGCCATGCCGTGGTGGTGGGCTCGCGCCCGCTTTCCGTTCTTGCCGTGGTGGTGGGCGTCGCGGTGCTGCGCGAAGGGGCCGAGACGGTTCTGTTCGTCTTCGGCGTATCAGCCTCCGAAGACGGCGGCAAGCTGGCCACCGTGGCTGGTTGCGCCGTGGGCCTGGGAGCCGGGATCACCGTTGGCACCCTGCTCTATCGCGGCCTGCTGGCCATTCCCGCGCGGCATCTGTTTTCCGTCACCACCTGGCTGGTGACTCTGCTGGCAGCCGGAATGGCCGCCCAGGCGGTGACGTATCTGTCCGCCGCCGGTCTGATCGAGATTGCCACACAACCCCTGTGGGACACGTCATGGCTGCTGCCTGAAAACAGCATCGGCGGCCGTTTGCTCCACACACTGATCGGCTATATGGACCGGCCCAGCGGCGGCCAGTTGATAGCCTATGGCGCCACGTTGCTGGCCATCACCGGTCTGGCGCGCATGGTTGGCCGGCAGCACGCATAAAAAAACTCCCCGCCGAAGCGGGGAGCAAAGGGTCAGTTCCTGGCAATCTCCCGCCTCGCGGGCTGGGAAGATTCGGCTCCGGCCGGGGTGGAGGCTCCGGCCGGAGCCCGATGCGCCGCGGGAGGCGGAGAAGACTCCGCCGCCATCAGTTTGAGCAGCGCAACCTGCTCGTCCACCTTGGCCTGGATGTGGGCGAGCTGGTCGGGGGACAGATGCCGGTACTTGCCGATCATCTTGACGTATTCGGTAATGGGATAGGCGTTGTCGGGCGAGTGGGTGAAGCGCAGCCCGGTGGTATTGGTGTATTCCCACAGCGGATTGAAATTGCTGTCCACGCTCATGCGGCAGGCGTCGATCACCTTATTGGACGGAATGCGCCAGCCCGTCGGGCACGGCGAATAGATGTGGAGATAGGAAAAGCCCTCGAACGACGCCTCGATGGCGCGGTCCAGCTTCTCGTAGAGGTCCTCCATGTAGCCCGTCGACGCCGTCGCCACATAGCGGCACTTATGCGCCGTCATGATCAGCGGCAGGTTCTTGGCGTCCTGGGTCTTGCCCTTCATATGCTCGCCCACCGGGGTGGTCGAGGTCCAAGAGCCATAGGGCGTGGTGCCCGAGCGCTGCATGCCGGTGTTCATGTAGCCCTCGTTATCGACGCACACATAGAGCACCTTCTCGCCCCGCTCGGCGGCGCCCGACACGGCATGAAAGCCGCAATCGGCGGTCCCGCCATCGCCCGCCAGGGCCATGACCACGATGTCCTTGCGCCCGATGCGGTCGTAATAGCGGCGGATGCCCGACAGCATGGAGGCGGTATTGGTCAGCAGTGGATGGAACACCGGAACCTTGGTGCCGGTCTTGCCGTTATAGCCCACCGAGCCCATGCCGGGGATGCAGCCGGGCGGCGTGGCCAGCACCGAGTTGCGGCCGATCTTGCGCATGGCATGGCGCATGATCAGTTCCGAATTGCAGCCCTGACAACCGGACAGGCCGGGAACGAACAGGTCTTCCTTGGCGCCGTATTCGTTGAAGATGCTTCCCGCCTTGCGGAATTCCAGCGCACCTGTCGGGCAGACCTTGACGCAGGCCGGGTCGCCGTCGCACTGGTCGCATTTGGCGACGCGCGAAACATTGGGATCCACCGCGATGCCACCATAGACGCAGCCAGCGGTGCACAGAAGGCAGTCCACGCATTTGGCGGCATCCCAGCCGATCACCCCGTTGCCGCCGTCCTTGTCCAGGGCGCCAGAGGGACAGACCTGGGCGCATTTGGGATCGCCGCACTGGCGGCATAGCGCCGCCTCGTATCCGCCCGCCTTGGCGCCGGGCACGATGGAGATTCGGGACGCGCCGCTCTTGGCCTCGGAACAAGCCGTCATGCAGTCGCCGCAGCCATCGCAGAGCGAGGCCTTGAAGCTGATGCTGTCGAATGCCACGCCCATTGCTACCTCCACTGCTCGCTCATCAGGCGCCGCCCGGTTTCCACCGGATGGGCCAGGAAGGCGTCCTTGCATTCGGTCAAATCGATACGGCGGCGGATCAGTTCGCCCATGATGCCGACGTCGAAGGGCTCGTCCACGCTGGCATAGCCCACCAGCCGGTTGCCTTCCATCACCACGCGGCGATAGGCGCCCGCCTCGCTTTCCACCGCCTCCACGCCTTCGGTGGCGGCGGCCCGGCCGATGGACAGCGCCACCCGGCCGAAGAAGCGGTAGGTATTGACCGGCAATCCGCCCGCATAATCCTTGCGATAAGAATCTCCGGCCATGCCTTGTCCGGCGATCTTGCCCTGCTCCACCGCCGTGGGAATGATGCCGATCAGCGCTTTGCCGCCGGTGGCGAAGTCGGTGGCCTGGGCCACGTCGCCCGCCGCCCACACGCCGTCCAGATTGGTGCGCATGGCCTCATCAACCACCACGCCCTTGTCCACCAAGACCCCCGAGCCTTCCAGCCAGTCGGTCACCGGACGAACGCCGGTGGCCACCAGCAGTAGGTCGGCCGCAATGGTCGTGCCGTCGCTCAGTGTGAGCTTGCCCGCAGACGCCTCGGTGACCCGGTGGCCGAGCTTCAGGTCCACGCCATGCTTGGCGAAGGCCTCCTCGATGCGGGTGCTGGCCTTGGCGTCGAAATAGCCGGGCAGGACGTGGTCCTGCATCTCCACCACCGTGACCGCCAGACCGGCCTCGGCCAGATTCTCGGCGGCGTGCAGCCCCACCAGACCGGCGCCCAGCACAACGGCCGACTTGGCCGAGCCCATGGCGGCCCGCAACCCTTCGGCGTCGGCCAGACTGCGCAGCACATGGTATTTCACCCCGTCCAGCCCCTTGACCGGCGGAATGGCGGGAGCGGCGCCCGAGGCGACCAGCAAGGACTGGTAGCGCCAGACCTCGCCGCTTTCCAGGGTCACCGCCTTGGCTTTGGGGTCCAGGGACACGGCCCGCGCATTAGGCACATAGGCGCAATTATTGGCCGCGAAAAAAGCGGGGTCGCGCAGCAGTACCTTGTCGGAACCCGACCGTCCCGACACCACATAGGGCAGGATGGTGGGCGAATAGGGCAGTCGTTCGTCGCGGGTCAGCATGGCCATGGAGCCGTCCGGGTCCACCAGACGGATGGCGCGCAGCGCTTCCAGGGCGGCGTGGCTGGAACCGACGAGAAGGTATTTGGCCTCGGGCATCATCAACCTCAATCGTTCTCGTTCAGCCACACAGGACCGGCAGCCGTTTCGCCTCCGGCCAGACGGAAGGTGCGCTCCACCACTGTCGCGAAATGCTCGACCGTGATGTCGGCACCAGCCAGACCACCGATGAAGCTCATCATGGGAATACGGACCGGTTGGGCATACATGGCGGCCAACACCTCCTGGAAGACGGGGCCGCAGTTCCAGCCGAAGTTGACTGACCGGTCGACCACGCCGATGGCCTTGACCTTGGACAGCGCCTGAGCAATGCGGGCGGCGGGGAATGGACGGAAGGTCTTGATCTTGACCAGGCCGATCTTGCGGCCAGCCTCGCGCGCCGTATCCACCGCGTCCTTGGCGGCGCCGGTCATGGAGCCGATGGTGACCAGGGCCACCTCGGCATCCTCCATGCGATATTCCTCGATCAAGGGCGACCAATAGCGCCCGGTGCGCTTGCCCCAATCCTCGTGGGCTTCCTCGATGACACGCAGAGCGTCCTGCATTCCGGCGCAGATGCCCTTCCTGTACTTGACGAACATGGAAGGCCCGATCCCCCCCGCCCCGCCCGTCAGCGGGTCCACCGCCATGGGGCGCTCGGGGTCGAGACAGGCGTGCCAGTTGACCTGCTTTTCCCCTAAGAAGGCATCGACGACCGATTGTGGGGGCAACTCAACCCGCGCCACGCCATAGGACAGGTAGTTGCCATCGTGGTTGACGTTGACGGGCAACATCACGTCGGGATGCTCGGCCACCTTGTAGGCGATGGGGATGGTGTCGAGGATTTCCTGCTGGGTCTCGCAATACATGTGGATCCAGCCCACTTCCTTCACCGTCATGGCGTCCTGCTGGCCGCCCCATACGCAGGTGGGCGACACGGCATCGCGGGTGACCAGCGACACCACCATGGGCAGGCGCAGGCCCGGCGTGCGGAAATAGGGCTCGAACATGAAGGCCAGGCCCTGAGCCGAGGTGGCGGAATAGGTCCTGGCCCCGGCCAGCACCGCACCGTGCAGTACCGACAGCACGGTATGCTCGCCCTCCACATCCATCAGATCGGCGTCCATGCGGCCGTCGGCGATGAATTCGGCCAGATACTCCACCAGCGAGCTTTGCGGCGTGATGGGATAGACGGCCACCATGTCGGGACGCGACAGGCAGGCGCCCCAGGCGGCGGCTTCGTTGCCGTCGCAGACGATGACTTTTCCCGTAGTCGTTGGGAGCTGATTCATGGTCACCCCTCCGCCTCTTCAACCATCTTGATGGCACGGTGAGGACATTCCTCGGCGCAAATGCCGCAGCCTTTGCAGAAGTCGTAGTTGAAGTCGAACCACGCCGCCTTCTCGACCACGCACTGCACCGGGCAATACAGCCAGCAGGTGGCGCATTTGACGCAACGCTCGCGGTCCACAACCGGACGCAGAGCCCGCCAATCGCCGGTGAGCATGGTGGTGTACTCGGTGGCGATGGGACACATATTGTCGGGAACATTTCTGAGGCTCATGCCGCCTTCTCCTTGCCGAGATCAAGCACGGTGGTCTCGGCATAGCCGCGCCGCACCGCCTCGACGTTCTGCTTCAGTCCGGCGTCGCGGAAATGGGTTTCCTCCAGCGCCCGCTCCAGGGCCTCCACGCTCACCAGCCCGGTCGCCTTGGCGAAGGCGCCCAGCATGATGGTGTTGGTGATCTGGCGTTTGAAAATGTCCATGGCGATGCGCACCGCGTCGCAAGTGGCGACCCTGCCCACCAGATCCGGCACGTCCACATCCCCGGGCGCCTTTCCCGTGGCCTGGATCAGAGTGCCGCCCTTGGGCATCCCCGCGAACACATCCACGGCCCGCGCCACAGTGGGATCGATCACCACCACGATATCGGGAGAGTAAATGTTCGTGACACGGCGAATCACCGTATCGGAGAGACGGAGAAACGCCACGACCGGCGCGCCGCGGCGTTCAAAGCCGAAGGCGGGAATGGCCATGACGTGTCGCCCTTCCTCCACCAAAGCGGCGGCAAGAATGGCGGAAGCCAAGACGGCACCTTGTCCGCCACGGCCATGAAGGCGCACTTCATGCATGGTGTCCCGATCCTCCCGATAAGCTCTAAGCACCTTCCGGCTCGTCTCGGCCGGTTAATTCGGTATCTGGTTACCTATTACATTTTTTAAAGCCTGAAAGCAAGTTTCGTATCACGTTGCGCTGCAAAATCCGCGCCTACGAATTTGGTCTAAGGCGGTCGATTCTAGTGGATTTTAGAGTCAGGAATCCGCTACCTACTCCTTCAGGATAGTTTATACCTCCTTAGGGTAGGGAAATTTACGTAGCGAGCTGAAATCATGTACGATTCCTCTATAGATCCGAACGATATCAATCTGCGCAGCTGGATCACGCTGGGCGTCGTGGGCCTGGGCGCCCTGGCCATCGCGATCCTGTTTTCTCCTGCGGCCGGTCTTTACGATCTGGGACCCGCTCAGAAGCAAATCGCCGCCAGCGGACGCTGACGGCGATCAAGCTCTCCGAAGCCGGAGCGGGGCCGCCGTCACAGCCCCAGATAGGCTTCTTTCACCTTGTCGTCATTGAGCAGACGCGACCCGTCGTCGGTCAGCACCACGGCACCGGTTTCCAGCACATAGCCGCGATCGGCGATAGCCAGGGCGGCATAGGCGTTCTGCTCCACCAGGAAGATGGTCATTCCGGCTTCCTTCAGCGCCTGAATGGTGCGGAAGATCTCGGCGACCAAGAGCGGCGCCAGGCCCATGCTGGGCTCGTCCAGAAGCAGGACGCGCGGATTGGCCATCAGGGCCCGCGCGATGGCCAGCATCTGCTGCTGTCCGCCCGACAGGGTTCCGGCCGGCAGGTCCCGCTTTTTGTGCAGAATGGGAAACATCTCGTACATGCGGTCCATGTCGGCCTTGATATCGGGGCCATGGCGGCGATAGGCGCCCAGGCGCAGATTGTCCTCCACTGACATGGGGCCGAACACCTGACGGCCTTCGGGCGACTGGCTGATGCCGAGGCCCACCCGCTTTTCCGGCGCCATCTTGGTGATGTCTTCGCCCGCGAATTTGATGCTTCCGCCCGTGACTGGCTGAACGCCAGAGATACAGCGCAGCAAGGTGGTCTTGCCCGCGCCATTGGCGCCCACCAGGGCCACCAGTTCGCCTTCCCTGACCTGGACGTCGATGCCCTTCAGCGCCTGAATACGGCCGTAATGGCTGGTGAGATTGGAGATTTCGAGCAGCATTCCCGTCTCCATCAGCCGTGGGTGCCGAGATAGGCGCTGACCACTTCCGGATTGGCGCGGACTTCGGCCGGAGTTCCCTCGGCCAGCTTGCGCCCGTAATCCAGAGCCGTGATCTGGTCGGAAATGCCCATCACCATCTTCATGTCGTGCTCCACCAGCACCACCGTCACACCGGTGGCGGCCACCTTCTTGATGACCTCGTCAATCTCGCGGCTTTCGGTGGCGTTCAGCCCCGCCGCCGGTTCGTCCAGCAGCAAGAGCTTGGGCCGGGCCGCCAGGGCGCGGGCGATTTCCAGACGCTTCAAAGCGCCATAGGGCATGGAGGCCGCATCGGCGTCCACATACTTGGCCAGACCGACAAACTCCATCAGCCCGGCACAGTATTCGCGGCATTCGCGATCGCGCCGGGTCACCTTGGGCAGGCGCAGCAGCGAGGGCAGAAAACGGCGGTCCAGATGCAGGTGATGGCCGACCATGACGTTCTCGATGGCCTGCATGTTGAAGAAGATCTGCAGGTTCTGGAAGGTGCGGCTCATGCCCAGTTCGGCCAGTTCATAGGGCTTCATGCCCGACACCAGACGGTCCTGGAACAGCACCCGGCCCGAACTGGGCGTATAGACGCCGGTGATCAGGTTGAACAGCGTGGTCTTGCCTGCGCCGTTGGGGCCGATGATGGAGTGGATATGCCCCGCCTCCACCGAGAAGGTCAGATCCTCGACCGCATGGACGCCACCGAATTCCTTGGAGAGCTTTTCGACTTTCAGAAGGCTCATTTCCCGGCCTCCCGGCGCTTGAGACTGGCAAGCAGGCTGGGCAGCAGACCCTTGGGCATGAAGATCATGGTGCCCATCATGATGGCGCCCAGGATCATGGCCTCGTACTGCTCCACCGCCGCCAGAAGCTGGGGCAACAGGGTCAGGATCACCGCGCCGATCAGCGCGCCATAGATGGACGCCATGCCGCCCAACACCACCATGGTCACCAGTTCCACCGAATGGAAGAAGCTAGAGATATCCGGCGTGATGAAGCCGTTCTTATGGGCGAACAACGAGCCGACGATGGAGGCGAACACCGCCGAAACCACGAAGACCAGCACCTTGTAGCTGGAGGTATCGACGCCGACCACCTCGGCTCCCACTTCGGAACCATGCACGGCCCGCAATGCCCGGCCCACCGGCGACTGGATAAGGTTCAAGGACAGCCAGACCGCCAGGACCAGCAGCACGCCGGTGACCCAGTACCACATCTGGTCACCCTTGACGGTGAAGCCCAGCATCTTGAAATTGCCCACGCTCATGCCGTCGGGACCGCCGGTGATACCGGCCTCGGTCTTCAACACGATATGGATGATGATGCCGATGCCCAGAGTCGCCATGGCCAGGTAATGGCCTTTCAGCTTCAGGATGGGCCGCGCCACCACGAAGGCCAGGACGCCCACCACCGATGCCGACAGGACCAGCGCCCCGATGGCGGGCATGCCGTAGCGCTCGGTCAGGATGCCGCTGCCATAGGCCCCCAGGGCGAAGAACCCGGCATGGCCCAGGCTGATCTGCCCGGCATAGCCGATCAGAAGGTTCAGGCCAACACAGAGGATGGCGTTGAACATGGCGTTGACGCCGACATCGTAGAAATAACTGTTGGAAAAGCCGAGGGGGGCGACGGTGATGAAGATCGCCAGGGCCGCCAGCCCGCCGGTTCGTGCTGTCATAAGATTCATGGCGTCACACCCGATCCGTGCCGCGCTTGCCGAACAGGCCGCTGGGCATGAAGAACAGAACGAAGAGAATGATGATGAAGGCGATGGCGTCCTTATAGGCCGAGGACAGATAGCCCGACGCCATGGCCTCGGCGATGCCGACGATCAGGCCGCCCACGATGGCGCCCGTGCCGTTGCCCAATCCGCCCAGCACCGCCGCCGAGAAGCCCTTGAGCCCCAGCATGATGCCTGCTTCGTAATTGGTGAAGGTGATGGGCGTGACCACGATGCCGCCCACCGCGCCCAGCAGGGCCGACAGCGCGAAGCTGGCCAGCAGCACCTTTTTCACCGCCACGCCCACCAGTTGGGCGGCCAGACGGTTGTGGGACGTGCCCAGCATGGCCTTGCCGAACATGGTGCGGTTGAAGAAGTACCACAGCAGGGCGATGGCCACGGCCGAGATGCCAAACACCCACAGGCTTTGGGGCATCAAGGTGGCGCCCAGCACGGCGATGGGCGTCTCGCCCGAAAAAGCCGGCAGGGAATGGAATTCCTTGTCCCAGATGATCTGCGCGGCGCCGCGCAAGAAGATGGAGGCGCCGATGGTGATGATGATGATGGTGACCACATCCGAATTGCGCGCCGGTTCGATGGCGAACTTCTCCATGGCGACACCGACCAGCATGGAGGCGGCCATGGCCAGGGGGATGGCCAGGTAGACGGGCACTCCCGCGGCCACCATGGTGGCGGTGGCCATGCCGCCAATCATGATGAACTCGCCCTGGGCAAAGTTGATCACATGGCTGGCGTTGTAGATGATGGCGAATCCGAGACCGGCCAGCGCGTAGATGGCGCCCGATGTCAGCCCGGAAAACAGATACTGCAGGAATGCGGCGAACATGCTTCCCCAACTCCCTTAAGGCAGGGGTCATCTGGCGGCCACGCCGTCCCGCAAGGGGGGCACGGCCGCCAGCAAACCATGGGATCAGTCGATCAGAACCCAATCACCCTTACGGATTTCCAACATGTGGAAAGCCGACGGCGACAGGCCCATATGGTCGGTCGGGCTCATGGAAACCAGACCGCCGGTCCCCACATAGCCCGAGGTCTTCTCGATCTCGTCGCGGACCTTGGCCCTGTCGGTGGACTTGGCGCGGTTGATGGCGGCCAGGGCGATCTGCAAGCCGTCATAGGCATGACCGGCGAAGGTGGAGACATCCGACTTGAAGGCGGTCTCGTAATCCTTCTTGAAGGCGGTCACCACCGGCTTTTGCGGATCGGTGGCAGCCAGCTGCTCCGGGATCACCTGACCGGCGGCGGGGAGACGGACGCCATCGGCCGCATCGCCAGCCAGCTTGATGAAGTCCTTGGAGGCGACACCGTGGGACTGATACAGCGGCAGAGCAATGCCCAGCTGCTTGAAGTTCTTGGTGACAATGGCCGGCCCCTGGCCGAAGCCAAAGTTGAACACCGCCTGGACGCCCGCCGCATTCTTGATCTTGGTCAGCTGGGCGGTGACGTCGGGATCCTTGGGCGAATAGATTTCGTCGGCGACGATCTCGATGCCGTAATTTCCGGCCACCAGCTTGGACTGGTCATGGCCCGACTTGCCGAAGCCCGCATCCTCCGAGATCATGCCGATCTTGGTGATGCCGCGCTTCTTCATGTCCGAGAATACCTTCTCGGCGGCCATCTTGTCGGTATGGGGGGTCTTGAACACCCACTTCTTGACCGGATCGACGATGACCACGGCGCCAGCCAGCGAGATGAAGGGCACCTCGTTGCGCTCGGCCAAGGGCACGGCGGCCATGGTGGTGGCGGTGGTGGAGCCGCCGATCAGCAGATCGACCTTGTCGCTTTCGATCAGGCGCTTGGTGAAGGTGGAGGCCTTCTCGCCCGCGCCGCCATCGTCATAGACCACCAACTCGATCTTGCGGCCCATGACGCCGCCTTCCTTGTTGATGCGCTCAACATACATTTCCAGCGTCTTCTTCTCGGGCTCGCCCAGGAACGACGCAGGACCGGTAACGGAAAGGATCGAGCCGATCTTGATGGGATCGGCGGCGCCGGCCTGTCCGGCAAAGGCGGAGCAACCGGCAACAACAACAGCCGCCGCGCCCCAATTCACGAGGTTACGCATTCATTTTCCTCCCAGAAGCAGCTCACGGCTTGTCCCGCCGCGTAGCCTATCTAATGAGCTATTTAACCCGAGAGCAATGCATTACGCCACGAAAAAATTACGCAATTGAGTACCGAATTGCTTATTGACGAATTCAAGACATTCTGCCGATGCCTTCCGGCCAGTTGTCCGCGCCGTCCATCCCTAAGGTATGCCTACCCGCCCGATTTGCGTAATCATCTTGAAACGATATGTGTCATTTTGTAACTTAGCTTTGGGGGTAGAGTGCCTTGATCGACAAATCATCGGAAGGTCGGGAAGCCCATGGGAAGCGGGGATTCGTCACTTGTTGAGAAGCTGAAGCTGCAGCGGGATCGGTTTATTGCCTTCGCATTTGCCGGTGCCGACCTGCTGTTGGAGATGAACGACGAGGACGTCGTCACCTACTCGGCCGGTGCGGGCGAGGCGCTGTACGGCATTTCCGATTCGGAACTGCTGGGCCGCCCCTTGGCCGATTTCATCTTCCCACGCGACAAGGACAAATTCACCGATTCCATCCAGCGGCTGCGCAATTCCGGGCGGCTGGATCACACGCCGCTTTCCATGGTCGGAGCCACGGGCGCCGTTTCGCGCATGCGCATGGCGGGCATCAAGCTGCCCCAATTCCCCACCGGCTATCATCTGGTCTTGTCGCGCGTCTCGCCCATCGCAGGCAGTGAAACCGATCAGCCGGGCCAGACCGCCGATCCGCGGGTGCGCTTCGTCGATATGGTGCGCCAGCGCCTGAACGAGGCCAACCGCCTGGGCGAGGACTACACGCTGACCATGTTCGACCTGTCGGCGTCCAAATTCGGAGCCACCGAACCGGCTCTGCTGCAAAGCTTCCTGTCCACGCTCCATGCCGCCCTGGAGGGCTGTTCCGTCCGCCAGTCATCGGCCGGGGCCCTCAACGAACGGGCCTTTGGTCTGGTGCATGACCAGACCGTCACCTCCGGCCATGTGCAAGAGAAGGTCGACGAGGTGTTCCGCCAGTTCAGCGGCAAGGTCAAGGGCGCTTCGCTGAAGGTCCACAGCGCCTCGCTGGAAATGGACGATTCCGCCATGTCCGAGGAGGATCTGGGCAAGGCGCTGAACTACATCATCAACGGCTTCGTGCGCGACAGCGCCAAATTCGCCATCAAATCCCTGGCCGAGGGCGCCAAGATCGCGGTGGAGGACACCCTGGTCCGGGTGCGCAACTTCCGCAAGATGATCCGCAGCGACAAGCTGGCCTTCTTCTTCCAGCCCATGGTCAATGTCAGCACCGGCACCGTGCTGGCCTATGAGGCCTTCGGCCGCATCGCCCATGACAAGGGCTTCTTCGCGCCGTCGCAGATCATTCCCTTCGCCACCGATGTGGGCGTCATCGGCGAATTCGATCTGATGGCCGTGAAGAAGGCCCTTCTGGCCATGAAGGCCGCCACCGACATCTCGGCCCTGGCCTCCGTCGCCGTCAACGTGTCGGGAACCTCGCTGGGCAATCCCGCTTTCTATCACTCGCTGGTCAAGATCTTAGAGGAGAACAAGCCGGTCCTCGCCCGTCTGGTTCTCGAGATCACCGATGTGGCCCGCATCTACAATCTGGACGAGGCCAGGCGCCTGCTGGCCCGCATCAAGCGCATGGGCGTGCGCCTGTCCCTGGACGATTTCGGATCGGGGGGCGCGGCCTTCGACATCTTGAAGATTCTGCCCGCCGATTACGTCAAGATCGATCGCGACTATATTTTCGACGCGCGGGAAAAGCGTGGACGCTCGGTGCTGCGCGCCATGGTCAGCCTGACCCACGACCTGGGCATGACCGCCATCGGCGAATGTGTCGAGGACAGCCAGATGCTGAACATCCTCAAGGATGTGGGCGTCGAATACGCCCAGGGCTTCTTTTTCGCGCCCCCCGCCCTGGATGCGGCCCGCAAGATCAAGTATTACAAGGACCACCTCAAGGCCGCCGAGCCAGCGGCGGCGGAATAGCCGGGCTCCACCGCCAGCCCCGCCCCACAAGCACCCCCGCAATGCCGCCATACCACTGGACCCGCTCCGGTGATCTGGTATTTTCCCTCACATGCCGCTTCGTCGGCGAGGTAGCAGGGGCCATCTGACATGCATGATCCGTTGAACGCGTTTGCTCTGGGCGGTGACGTCTATATCGACGGAGCCAAGTCCGGCCCCTTGGCTGGCCTCACCTTCGCGGCCAAGGACGTCTTCGACGTCGCGGGCTATGTCACCGGGGCGGGCAATCCTGACTGGCGCCGTCTGGCCGAACCGGCCAAGCAGACCGCCTGGGCGGTCAGCGCCCTACTGGAATCCGGCGCCCGGCTGGTGGGCAAGACCCATACCGACGAACTGACGCGCGGCATCTTCGGCGACAATTCCCATTACGGCACGCCCGACAATCCGCGCGCTCCCGGCCATGTGCCCGGCGGTTCGAGCAGCGGGTCGGCGGCGGCCGTGGCTGGCGGCCTGGCCTCCATGGCGCTGGGCACCGACACCGCCGGATCGACCCGCGTTCCCGCCTCCTTCTGCGGCGTTTACGGCCTGCGCCCCACATTGGGCACCATCCCCATGGACGGAGTGCTGTCCCAATCCAACACTTTCGACACCGTCGGCCTGCTGGCCGATGACGCGGAAATCCTCGGCCTGATGGGCGAGGCTCTGCTGCGCAAGAAGATCAAGGACGTCCGTCCTGCCCAGGCCGTGGTGCTGGAAGACGCCATGGAGGCTTCGGACCCGGCCGTGGCTGCCGCCATCGAAGCCGCCCTGCCCCGCATCAAGGACGCCGTCGCCCCCATCACCCGCGGCCGCAAGGTCTCGCCGGTGCCGCTGGCCGATTGGGTCGAGCATCAGAACGCCATTCAGGGCCGCGAGGCCTGGGAGCGTTTCGGCGAGTGGATCAACAATTCCAATCCCCGCTTCGGCTTCGAAGTGGCGGATAATTTCCTGCGCGGTTCCAAGGTGTCGCAACGCACCCTGTCGGCGGCCCGTGGCTTCCGCCTGCGTGCCAAGCGCTGGGTCCAGGAAGCGCTGGAAGGCAATGCCGTGCTGGTGCTGCCCACCACGCCGGTCACCGCGCCGCCCGTTCATTCGCCCCGCTCGGTGATGTGGGAGATCCGCCATCGCATGGTCAGCCTGACCACCATCGCGGGCATGGCGGGCTGCCCGCAGATCAGCCTGCCGCTTTGCAAGGTGGACGGCCTGCCGGTGGGCCTGTCGCTGATCGGCCCGCGCGGCTCTGACGCCCTGCTGCTGGCGGCGGCGCGGCGAATCGGCAAGGCCTAGAAAGATTTCGGGGGCAATTGCCCCCGATCCCCCCATCGGGAGGCATGGCCTCCCGAACCCTCTCCTCATTTGAAACTCAAAGGGGGTATGGGGCATCGCCCCATGCGGGCGCGGGCGGCAGCCCGGCCTCAGGGCGGCGACTTTTCCTTCAGAACCCCCTGATCCACCGGGGCCGCACCCCCGCTCCCTCGTCCAGGGCGGCGTCGATGCGGGCCAGCAGTTTGTCCTTGTCACGGGGCAGATTACCGGCCAGGGCCAGGGCGTTGCTGGCGTGGTTGGAGCGGAAGATCACCGGCGACGGCGGATTGAGACGCTCGAGCAGACGGCGCAGTTCCACCAGCACGCCGCGATCGTCCTGCCATTGGAAATCTTCGCCCATGCGTTCAAAGAAGCGGGGCGCCACATTGGTCTCCAATCCCAGTTGCAGGGTCGAGAGATAGACCGGCGGCGCCCGATTGACCAGATCGGCGGTACCGTCCATGTGGTCCTCCCAGCCATTCTTCCCCGCCAGACCCAGGATCACCGTGGCCGAAACCTTGAGACCGCATTGGCGGGCCTTGGCCAGGGCTGATTCCATCTGTTTGGCCGAGCCCTTGGCGATACGCTTCAACACCATGTCCGAGCCGGACTCGATCCCCAGATAGACCAGGCCCAGACGCTTCGCCTTCAGCAGGGCGATATCGTCCTCGCTCTTGCCCAGAATATCGAAGGGCGTGGCATAGGCGGAAATGCGCTGCAAATCCGCAAAGCGCAAAGCCAGATGATCGCAGATGGCGGCAAGGGCCTCGGTGGGCAGACAGTAGGCGTCGCCATCGGCCAGGAAGACCCTGCGAGCCTCGGGCCATTCGCGGGCCGCCTCGTCGATATGGGCAAAGACACCATCCAAAGGTCGTGCACGAAAGACCTTCTGCTTGTACATGGAGCAGAAGCTGCACTGGTTATAACGACAGCCATAGGTCGCCTGAATGATCAAATTATCACCTTCAGACGGCGGCCTCCACAATGGAAAGTCGCACTCCATATCCACCTCACACAAGTTCTAAATGCGTATATGTGATTTCCATAAAACTCCACATAGAATAGAACTCTGTAAATGCATTACCGACACATCTTAACCAGCATTTTAATCAAAACATTTCTGCGAATTTCAATCCAATTGGCGGCCACTTTGCTATTGACTCGCAATGGCCCAGGTATTACCCCTGGTGTAGGTAGAACACCCTATGCGCCATACGGCATAGACGTATGCCATGGCTGGTTGTTCACGGAAGCGGTACTGGAGGGCAAGATGGCACTGTCGGATATTCGGATCTCTGCCAAGGTCAATTTCGGGTTCGGCGCTGTCCTGGCACTTCTGGGACTCGTGGGAATCATGGGCTATAACAGCCTGGGAACCGCCGACGACAACTTCCAGACCTATCGCGGCATCGCGCGCGAGACCAACAGCATCGGCCGAATTCAAGCCAATGTGCTGAAAATCCGCCTGGACGCCAAGGACTTCCTGATCAATGCCGACGAACACGACATCACCAACCTGAAGGACGCGGCCAAGACCGCCGATGCCGTCATCGCCGAATTGCTCAAAGACGTTCACGACCCGGATCAGATCAACAAGATTAAGACCATCGATAAGGAGATGGATCTCTATACCGCCACCTTCGACAAGGTCGCCGATCTGCGCAAGAAGGAAAACGACCTGACCGACAACCGGTTGGGCAAGTCCGGGCCGGAATTGGAAAAGGCGCTGACCGCCCTGATGGACGCCTCCATGAAGGACGGCGACGGAGATATGGCGGTGCGCGTCGGCACGGCGCTGCGCGACTCACTTATCGCCCGCCTCTACGCCCAGAAGTTTCTGATCGCCGGTTCCGAAGACTTTCATAAGCGCGTCCTGGCCGAACTGAACGGCGCGGGTTCGGTTCTGGGTGAAATCATGCCACGCCTGTCCGGCCGTCGGCTGCAACTTGCCTCCCAGGCTCAAACCGCCCTGGACGCCTATATCACCGGCTATGCCGAACTCCACGCCACCAACACTGAGCGCAGGCGGCTGGTTCACGAGATTCTCGACAAGGTCGGACCGAAAGTCGCCGATCTGGTGGAGGCATTCAAGCTTGGCCTCAAGTCCCAGCAGGACGAATTGGGTCCGCGCGCCTCCGCCGCCGTTCATTCCGCCCGCACCACGGTGATGACGGCCGGAATCATCGCCTTCATCTTAGGAATCGGCGCCGCCTTTCTGATCGGCCGCGGCATCACCGGACCGGTTAATGCCATGACCCGGGCCATGGGTATCCTGGCGGGTGGCGACACTTCCGTGGCCATTCCCGCCACCGGCCAGAAGGACGAGATCGGCGAGATGGCCCAGGCCGTCCAGGTGTTCAAGGACAACGCCATCCGCGTCACCGCCATGCAAAAGGAGCAGGAGGAAGCCAAGGCCCGCGCCGAAGCCGAACGCCGCCAGGCCATGCTCAACATGGCCGACAATTTCGAAGCCGCCGTCATGGGTCTGGTCAAGTCCGTCGCCGCCCAGGCCACGGAAATGCAGGCCACCGCCCAGGGAATGTCGGCGGCCGCCGATCAGGGCAACGCCCAGGCTTCCACCGTGGCCGCCGCCGCCGAGCAGGCCACCGCCAATGTCCAGACCGTCGCGGCGGCCGCCGAGGAACTGTCGTCTTCCATCAGCGAAATCAGCCGTCAGGTTGCCCAGGCGGCCCAGATCTCCAAGACCGCCTCCGACGAGACCGCCCGGACCAACACCATGGTCCAGGGGCTGGCCGCCGCCGCAGACAAGATCGGCGAGGTGGTGAACCTCATCAACGATATCGCGTCTCAGACCAACCTGCTGGCGCTCAACGCCACCATCGAGGCCGCGCGGGCCGGTGATGCGGGTAAGGGCTTCGCCGTGGTCGCCAACGAGGTGAAGAACCTGGCCAACCAAACGGGGCGCGCCACCGAGGAAATCAGCAACCAGATCGGGGCCGTTCAGGAAGAGACTCGCCGCGCCGTGGAGGCCATCGGCAGCATCGGCACGGTGATCGAACAGGTGCGCCAGATTTCGTCGGGCATCGCCTCGGCGGTGGAAGAACAAGGGGCCGCCACCCAGGAAATCGCCCGCAACGTCCAGCAGGCCGCCCAAGGCACTCAGGAGGTTTCCTCCAATATCGGCGGCGTGTCGGAAGCGGCATCGAGCACTGGGGCCGCCGCCAATGACGTGCTGGTCGCCGCCGGAGACCTGTCCAAGAACTCGGAAAAGCTCAGTTCCGAGGTCAACACCTTCCTGTCCAGGGTCCGCACGGGCTGATATTGGAGCGCCGGGCGGGCGCTCTAGTCCGCCCGCTTGTCGCGCATGGTGACCAGTTCCTCCGCCGCTGTGGGATGAATGCCCACAGTGGCGTCGAACTGGGCCTTGGTGGCCCCGCATTTCAGCGCCACGGCAAAGCCCTGGACAATCTCGGGGGCATCCGAACCCACCATATGGACGCCCAGCACCCGGTCACTGGCCCGGTCCACCACCAGCTTCATCATGGTGCGCTCCTCGCGCCCCGCCAGGATGTTGCGCATGAGCTTGAAGCGCGACAGATAGACATCGATGGCGCCATAGCGTTTTGACGCCTCGGCCTCGGTCAGCCCCACCGTCCCCACCGGCGGCAGGGAGAACACCGCCGAGGGGATGTTGTCGTAATCCATGGCGGTAGACTGGCCCAGAAAGGCCGTGCGCACGAAGGCCATGGCCTCGTTGATGGCCACGGGGGTGAGGTTCACGCGATCGGTGACGTCACCCACCGCCCAGATATTGCGCACCGAGGTCCGCGACAGGGCGTCGACCATGACGGCGCCCTTGGAATTGAGCACCACACCGGCCTTTTCCAGTCCCAGCCCCTCGGTATTGGGCACCCGTCCGGTGGCATACATCACCAGATCGGCCTCCAGGCTGTCGCCGTCCGAGAGCAGCACGCAGTAGCCGTGGCCGCGTCGCTCGATGGCGCGCACCTGGGTGGTGGTACGCAGTTCCACGCCCTTCTTCCCCATCTCCTCGGCCAAAGTCGCTCGGATATCGGCGTCGAAACCGCGCAGCAGAGTGTCACCGCGCAGCACCAGGGTGACGCCCACGCCCAGAGCATTGAAGATTCCGGCGAATTCCACGGCGATATAGCCACCACCGACGATCACCACCCGCTCGGGCAACTGCATCAGATCCAGGGCCTGATCCGAGGTGACGGCATGTTCGATGCCCGGCACATCGGGAAGCGACGGCCGCCCCCCGGTAGCGACCAGGATGGTCTCGGCGCTCAGGACCTGAAGCCCCACCTGCACCGTATGGGCATCGAGCAGATGGCCCTTGCCCTCCACCACGGTGACGCCGGGCTCCTTGAGCAGGCGCATATAGACGCCTTCGAGTCGCTGTAACTCGACATTCTTGGCGGCGACCAGACGGGCCCAATCGAAATCGGCGCCCTCCAGGCTCCATCCAAACCCTAAGGAATCCGCCAGATCCTCGGCGAAGCGGGCGCCGTAGACCAGCAGCTTCTTGGGCACACAGCCGCGCATGACGCAGGTTCCGCCGACCCGGCTGCTTTCCACCACCGCCACTTTGCGCCCCGCCGCCGCCGCCATGCGGCAGGCCCGCACGCCGCCGGAACCGGCGCCCAGCGTGATCAGGTCGTAGTCGTAGTCGGGCATGAAATGTCCTTGGGGCAGATCGGTTCGCGTGTCGCAATCAACTTGGCATGCCGGAGCGGGCATGCCAAGGTGCCAGGAGTTTTGTTGCAAGGACCAACAATGTCCGACCATCCCATCATCCGCCGCCTGCCCTTCCATTACGCCTGGGCCATCGTAGCTGCCGGATGCATCGGCCTGTTCGCGGCACTGGGGTTGGGGCGCTTCGCCCTTGGCATGCTGCTGCCCTCCATGGGGCTGTCCCTGGATCTGTCGCGCAGCGAGATGGGCTGGATCTCGACGGGCAATTTCATCGGCTATATGGCCGCCGTGACCTTGGGCGGGCGCATGGTCGCCCGCTGGGGGGCGCGCAAGACCGTGGTGGCCGGGCTCGGCCTGGTGGGGCTGTCCATGATCGCGGTATCCTGGGCCGGAAGCTTTGGCCAGGTGCTGGGGCTCTACGTCCTGACCGGCTTTGGCAGCGGCGCCGCCAATGTACCGGTGATGGGGCTGATCGCCCACTGGTTCGGCCGCCGGGTCAGGGGCCGCGCCGCCGGTTTCGTGGTGATCGGCTCGGGCTTCGCCATCATGACCGCCGGAATCCTGATCCCCGCCATCAATGCCGCGTATGGCGCCGAGGGCTGGCGCTTTGCCTGGATGGTGATCGGCCTGATGGTCCTGACCACGGCCCTGATCGATCTTCTGGTACTGCGCAATCATCCCTCCGAAATGGGGCTCGAACCGGTAACCGGACTGGTCTCGGCCGAGCCCGGAACCCCCACCTCCGTCTGTGCCGCCGCCCCCTCGCCCGCCGCCAAGCGGCGCATCCTGGCCCATCTGGGTGCGGTCTATGCCGCCTTCGGCTTCACCTATGTGATCTATGCCACCTTCATCGTCACCGCCCTGGTGCAAGAGCGCGGATTTCCCGAATCCACCGCAGGCGTCTTCTGGTCGTGGATCGGATTTCTGTCCCTGGCCTCGGGGCCGGTGTTTGGCGGCCTGTCCGACCGCATCGGACGCCGCGCCGGATTGATGATCGTCTTCGCCTGCCAGGCCACGGCCTATGTGCTGGTGGCGCTGCCCTTGCCCGAACCGTTCCTTTACGCCTCCATCGCCCTGTTCGGGCTGGTGGTCTGGGCGGTGCCCTCCATCATGGCGGCGGCGGTGGGCGACTATCTCGGGCCGGAACAGGCGGCGGCCTCATTCGGCACCATCACCCTGATCTTCGCGCTCGGCCAGATCTGCGGCCCAGCGGTGGCGGGCTGGATGGCCGATGCCTGGGGCAGCTTTTCCGGCGCCTTCGCCATGGCGGCGGTGGTGGCGGGACTGGGCATCGCCGGAGCGGCGTTTCTGCCCAAGCCTAAGAAGACGTGATCACACCTCGTCCTGCCACTGGCGGGCGATGATCCCGGCGGCAATCAGCTGGATCAGGTGATAGAGGATGGTCGGCGCGATGATCAGTCCCAAAGCGGGCGAAGCGCCGAACATGATCTTGGCCATGGGCACCCCGGTGGCCAGCGACTTCTTGGTGCCGCAGAACACGCCGGCGATGGCGTCCTCGCGGTTGAAACCCAACGCCTTGCACACCAGACGCAGCAGGAGGAAGACGAAGGCGAAGAGAAGGGCCGCGCCCCCCACCGCTTGCGCCACGAATCCTCCGCCCTGTCCGTCCCAGATTCCCTCGGCCACCGAATCCGAGAAGGAGTTGAAGACGATCAGCAAAATGGTGAGGCGATCCAGGGATTTCAGCCAAGACACGTTGCGCTCGATCCAGCCCCGCACCCAAGGCCGCAGGACCTGGCCCAGAACGATGGGCAGCAGGACCAGCAGCACGATCTTGAGCAGAACCCGGCCCAGATCCAGCGAGGCGCCGCTGGACGACAGATACCAATTGACCCAAAGCGGGGTCAGCACCACGCCCAGCAGGCTGGACAAGGTCGCATTGAAGATGGCCCCCGCCACATTGCCCCGCGCGATGGAGGTCATGGCCACCGAGGACGAAATGGTCGATGGCAGCGCCGCCAGGAAGAAGAAGCCCAGCATCAGCTCGGAGCCGATCCGTCCATCCAGCGCCAGGGCCGCACCCCAGGCCAGGGCGGGAAACAGCACGAAGGTGGAGCTTTGAACCACCAGATGCAGCCGCCAGTTCATCAGTCCGGCCTTCATGCGCTCGGGCGGCAAGGTCAGGCCATAGAGCAGGAAGACCAGGGCCACGCCGTAAACGGTGATGCTATCCATGTAAAGATGGCCGCCGCTCTTGCCGAAATCGGGCAAAACCCAGGCCAGCCCCACCATGGAGACCAACCCCAGCAGGAAACCGTCGATACCGATACGGGCGAGAAGCTTGAACACAGGAATACCTCGGACAGGCCGGTGCGGCGGGAACACTACCCGAAGCCACACCCCCTTTTGCAAGGACTTCGAGATCATCGACTTTTTACGCGGTCTCTGGCATGACGGGAGGCATGAAACCGCCAGCCCGCAAGCCCCGCATCCTCAATTCCGACGGCTCGAGCAACATCACGCGCCTGGGCCTGGAAAAGCGCGGCTGGCTGGATGACCATTACCACGACTTGCTGACGGTCTCCTGGCCGGTCTTCATCACCCTCATCACGGGCCTTTATCTGGTCACCAACGCCCTGTTCGCCCTGGCCTATCTGGCCTGCGGCGACGTCATCGAGAATGCCCGCCCCGGTTCGTTCACCGACGCCTTCTTCTTCAGCGTCCAGACCATGGCCACCATCGGCTATGGCAAGCTGATTCCCATCGGGCCGCTGGCCAATACCCTGGTCACCCTCGAAGCCCTGTGCGGCATGCTTGGTCTGGCGGTGGCGGCCAGCCTGATTTATGCCCGCTTCACGCGCCCCACCGCAGGGGTGCTGTTCAGTTCCCGCATGGTGATCTCGGATTTCGAGGGCAAACCCACCTTGATGATGCGGTTGGCCAATCTCAGGATCGAGCAGATCATCGAGGCCGACGTCCATCTGGTGCTGGTCCGAAGCGAAATCAGCCAGGAAGGCATGGTGTTCCGCCGCTTCCATGATCTGACTCTGACCCGGTCGCGCTCGCCCATCTTCTCGCTGTCTTGGACGGTCATGCACCCCATCGACCATCACAGTCCGATCTATGGCGAGACCGACGAGACGCTGCGCAACAGCCATTCGGAATTTCTGGTGCTGTTCACCGGGCATCACGAGGCCTTCGCCCAGAACGTCCATGCCCGGCACGCCTATTCCTGCGACGAGATCATCTGGGGCGGCCACTTCGTGGATGTCTTTACCACCCTGCCCGACGGCCGCCGCGCCCTAGACCTCGGCAAGTTCCACGAGATCGCCCAGTGATCCGGGCAGCGATCGCCGCGTTCCTCTTGCTGCTTTGCCTGCCTGCCCGCGCCGAAACCGTCGAAGGCAACAAGATCTTCATCGAATTTTCCTATGACGCCAGTTCCCCCGAACTGGAAGCGGCCGAGAAATGGGGCCGCGCCCATTTCGCCAAGGCCAAGGCGGCGGGACGCCCCTTGAGGCTCAGCGTCGGACGCTCGCGCGGGACGACTCTGATCAGCCTGGAATCGGTGGCCATCTGCGATCGGGTCAAGGCTTGTCCCCTCCTGGTCTTCCGCGACCTGACGGCACGCCCGATCCTGGAAACCTCATCGTTTCAGAATGTGTTGATCGAATATCGCGGCACGGAGATCTTCCTGGTCATCCGTCTGTGGGATGAGATCACCGAATGCCGGATTACCGGCATGGGACGCGCCAAGTGCAAGAAGGCGCCAAAGTCGCCCCTCCCCTGACTTACACCGCCGCCCGGATGATTCGGCCTTGGCGGTCCAGGGCTCCCAGCAGGGCAAGGCCTCAGCCGAAATAGCGAAGGCCCCGGCATTTCAGACCGGGGCCTTGAGCCATGGACCCTTTGTGGCGGACTACTTGCCGATGATCACTTCGGAAGACTTGATGATCGCCTGAACATTGTCGCCGATCTTGAGGGCGAGATCATCGACGGCCTCGTTGGACACCAGGGAGGTGATGAACTGGCCGCCCACGTCGATCTTGACCTTGGCCACGATCTGCCCCTTGTCGATGGACACGACCTTGCCCTTCAGATTGTTGCGCGCGCTGAGCTTCATGGAAAATCTCCGACTGAAATTGAAATGGACCGGTCAACGGCCCAAACATCACATTATTTAAATTCGGCGCACAGTCAATACAACCATTGTCAATGGACTACAGCCCAGACCGTTATGAAAGTGAAATACAAAACGACCTGGCGAGATAAACACAAACCGCGCCGCAACACACCGCTATATTGTCGAGATAAATACCGAAAATGATTTGGCGCGCATTTATAACAACCCTGGACGGACAAATTTACACTCCAAATAATCCTATGGATTGAACGCTCATACAATTTTTCATACCTCCCATTCCTGGTTGCCGAATGGGCCACATCGCTATATACCTTAACTACATTTCGTTCCGATCCAAGGAGTGACCCGATGCCGATCAAGCGCCTGCTGGGGGCCGTCGCCGGCCTTGCCCTTTCCCTCTCTGTCACGGCCCGGGCCCATGCCGAGGATGTGGTTGTGTTTGCCGCGGCCTCGCTGACCAATGCCCTGAACGAAATCGGCGAGAGCTTCACCGCCAGGACCGGCCACAAGATGGTCCCGTCCTACGCCGCCTCCTCGGCCCTGGCCAAGCAGGTGGAACAGGGCGGCCCCGGCCAGGTCTTCGCCTCCGCCGATCTGAAGTGGATGGATTATCTGGCCGACAAGAAGCTGATCAACGGCGAAACCCGCTTCAATCTGCTGGGCAATACCCTGGTTCTGATTGCCCCCCTTGACGCCAAGCAGGGCAAGATCGAACTGACGGCCAAGACCGACATCGCCGTCCTGGCGGGAACAGGCCGCATCGCCACTGGCAATCCCGAAAGCGTCCCCGTGGGCCTCTATTTCAAGCAGGCCATGGAGCGGGCCGGGCAGTGGAAGGCCATCGAGTCCAAGATCGCCGCGACCGATTCGGTGCGCGCCGCCCTGGCCTTCGTCGAACGCGGCGAGGTGCCGCTGGGCGTGGTCTACGCCACCGACGCCGCCGTCTCCAAGAAGGTCAAGGTGGTCGGAGTCTTCCCCGACACCATGCACGATCCCATCGTCTATCCCTTCGCCCTGATCGCGGGCAAGGAAACCCCGGCGGCCAAGGCCCTGCTGGACGCCATCAAGAGCCCCGAGGCCAAGGGCGTCTTCGCCAAATACGGCTTCAAGATCAACTAGGGCGGAGGGGCGCCATGAAAATCGCCATCGCCACCCAGGATCTGGCCCGCATCGATGCCCATCTCGGCTGGGCCCGGCATCTGATGATTTATGAGGTGGATGCGGAAGGGTATTGCTATCTGGATATGGCAACCTTTCCCACCGGGCGCCAGGATGGCGATCACTCCAAACTGGCGCCGCGCCTCAAGGCCATGGAAGGCTGCCAGTTGGCCTTGGTGGCCGATGTGGGCCCGGACGGTGAATTCGGACTGGCCCGAACCCATGTGATACCCATCCGCAAATTTGCGGGAGAACCCATCGCCTTGGCTTTGGAGGCTTTGCGTGATGGAATGAGGGGACAACCACCCCTGTGGCTCCGCCAGGCGGAGCAGCGCTATCGACGGGAAAACATCGACGGATGACTTTTGAGACCGCCAAGATCAAGGACCCGTCCGTCTATGAAAGATTGATGGCCGCCGAAAGTGCGGTCGATCCCCTGGACCGCCATGTACTGGCCTCGGTCATCGCCGCCGCCTGGGGCGAGGGCCACGCCCCCCTGACCGAGGCCCTGGGGCTCGGGCGCTCTGTTTTCGCCCGCCTGCTGGATGCCGTCTTTCCGCATGCCTACGCCCTCGGCGATCTGGTGAGCAGCGATGCCAACGCGGGCGAGGATTCCATCGAGGAGCCCGATTACCGCGCCCTTTTGCTGGACGGGCGCGCCCGGGGCGACGAGATCGAGGACTGGCTGGCCCATGTGGTGGCGCGGCGCTCGCTCAAGCCCGAACATCTGTGGGTCAGCCTGGGCCTGAGAAACCGCAAGGAACTGTCCGACATGCTGCACCGCCATTTCCCCAAGGTGGCGGCGCGCAATGTCAACGGCATGCGCTGGAAGAAGTTCTTTTACCGCGAGATGTGCATGGCCGAGGGAGTCTATGTGTGCAAATCGCCGGTCTGCGACATCTGTCCCGATTACAGCGAATGCTATGGGGGGAAGGACTAGGCATGCTCCATATCACCGATGCCGAGCTTGACCGCTTTATCCTCGACGATGCGCCTCATGGCGATCTCACCACCCGCTCGCTGGGGTTGTCGGGCACTCCCACCGTCATGGTGTTCCGGGCGGGCGGAGCCCTGGTCGCCTCCTCCACCGAGGAAGCGGCGCGCATCCTGGCCCGGTTGGGCTGCACCGTCACGCTGAACGCGGCCAGCGGCACCCAGGCGGCGGCCGGGGATGTGCTTTTGTCGGCCACGGGTCCGGCCGATGCCATTCTGACGGGATGGAAGGTCGCCCAGACCCTGGTGGAATACGCCTCGGGCATTGCCACCTCCGCCGCCGGCATGGTCGCCGCCGCCCGCGCGGTGCGCCCCGATGTGGTGATCGCCTGCACCCGTAAGACCTTTCCCGGCACCAAGGCCGTGGCCATCAAGGCCATCATCGCGGGAGGCGCCACCCCCCATCGCCTGGGGCTTTCCGATTCGATCCTGCTGTTTCCCGAACATCGGGCCCTGCTGGGCCAGACCACCCTGGCCGAGGCCATCAGCCGCCTGAAACGCGCCTGCCCGGAAAAGAAGGTGGTGGTCGAGGTTACCTCACAAGATGAGGCGGAGGCTGCCGCCGCGGCCGGGGCCGATGTCATTCAGTTGGAGAAGTTCACCCCCGCTCAGACGGCGGAGGTGACGGAACGCGTCGGGCCGTGCGGCATCCTGATTGCCGCCGCTGGCGGTGTCACCGCCGCCAATGCCGCCGATTATGCCCAGGCGGGGGCCGCCATCCTGGTGAGTTCGGCCCCCTATTCCGCCCCGCCCGTGGACGTGAAGGTCACCATCTCCCCGCAATAGAACTCCCGTCACCACGGCGACCGCTCTTTTTCTAGGAAAAGGGCGCTGCGATGCGATTTCCTGTGAATTTTTACGGTTATTGACCGGAAAATTCGACCAAGGTCGCATGGAAAGTCTCCCTCAGCACGCGGTATCCATAGCAGATGCCAAGCCCTGATATCGGCGCCATCGCGCCAATGGGCCCTCGGCAACGGCTTGTTTTCACCGCTCTATCCATGAGGAGCCACCATGCTGTACGCCTCTCCGAACACTTCCGGCGCCAAGGTCCAGTACAAGGCCAAATACGATAATTTCATTGGCGGAAAGTGGGTTGCCCCGGTCAAGGGCGAATACTTCGACGTCATCACGCCTATCAACGGCAAGGCCTATACCAAGGCGGCCCGCTCGGGCGCCGAGGATATCGAGCTGGCCCTGGACGCCGCCCATGCCGCCGCCGATGCCTGGGGCAAGACCCCTCCGGCCGAACGCGCCAATATCCTGCTCAAGATCGCCGACCGCCTGGAAGCCAATCTGGAACTGCTGGCCTATGCCGAGACGGTGGATAACGGCAAGCCCATCCGCGAGACCCTGGCCGCCGACATTCCGTTGTCGGTCGACCACTTCCGCTACTTCGCGGGCTGCCTGCGCGCCCAGGAAGGCGGCATGAGCGATATCGACGAGAACACCGTCGCCTATCACTTCCACGAGCCTCTGGGCGTGGTCGGCCAGATCATTCCCTGGAACTTTCCCATCCTGATGGCCGCCTGGAAACTGGCCCCCGCCTTGGGCGCCGGCAATTGCGTGGTCCTCAAGCCCGCCGAATCCACCCCCATCAGCATCCTGATCCTGGCCGAGCTGATCGCCGACCTGCTGCCGCCGGGTGTCTTGAACATCGTCAACGGCTATGGCCGCGAGGCGGGCATGCCCCTGGCGTCCTCCAAGCGCATCGCCAAGATTGCCTTCACCGGTTCCACCTCCACCGGCCGCGTCATCGCCCAGGCCGCCGCCAACAATCTGATCCCGGCGACGCTGGAACTGGGCGGCAAGTCGCCCAACATCTTCTTCCCCGACGTGGCCCAGGCCGATGACGGCTTCTTCGACAAGGCCATCGAAGGCCTGGTCCTGTTCGCCTTCAACCAGGGTGAAGTCTGCACCTGCCCGTCGCGGGCCCTGATCCACGAATCCATCTACGACAAGTTCATGGACCGCGTCCTCGGCCGCGTCGCCGCCATCAAGCAGGGCAGCCCGCTCGACACCGACACCATGATCGGTGCCCAGGCCTCCAAGGAGCAGATGACCAAGATCATGTCCTATCTGGACCTGGGCAAGCAGGAAGGCGCCCAGTTGCTGATCGGCGGCGAGCGCGCCTATCTGGGCGGCGAGTTGAACGACGGCTATTACATCCAGCCGACCCTGTTCAAGGGCCACAACAAGATGCGCATCTTCCAAGAAGAGATCTTTGGCCCCGTCCTGGCGGTCACCACCTTCAAGGACGAGGCCCATGCCCTGGAACTGGCCAACGACACCCTCTACGGCCTGGGTGCGGGCGTGTGGAGCCGCAACGGCAACGTGGCCTACCGCATGGGCCGGGCCATCAAGGCCGGGCGTGTGTGGACCAATTGCTACCACGCCTATCCCGCCCATGCGGCCTTCGGCGGCTACAAGGAATCGGGCATCGGCCGCGAGACCCACAAGGTCATGCTCGACCACTACCAGCAGACCAAGAACCTGTTGGTGAGCTACAGCGAAAGCAAGCTCGGCTTCTTCTGATGGCCGGGCGGCACTTCGCTCCCCTTTGACGCCTTGACGCGCCCGGCTTGCCGCCGGGCGCTTTTTTCTGGGAGGTTCCCCATGGTCGCACGGGTCATCGCCACCCAAACCGCCCTTGATCTCATCGAGACTCTGAAACGCCGACACGGTGCGCTCTTCTTTCACCAGTCGGGCGGCTGTTGCGACAACAGCGCGGCCAATTGCTTCCTACCCGGCGAACTGACGCTGGGGGCGGGCGACGTCTTCCTGGGCGAGATCGGCGATGTGCCCTTCTATATGGGCAAGGCTCAGTTCGAATACTGGAAGCATACCCAGCTGATCATCGACGTGATCGACGGCACCGGGGGCACCTTCTCGCTGGAAGGCCCCGAGGGCAAGGCCTTCCACACCCGCTCGCGCGTCTTCACCGATGCGGAAATGGCCGAACTGGACCGCCAGGGTCCACCGCCTGCGGGACCGTTCGCTTAGAGCGGCGCGCGCCAAATCTGGCGCATGCCGCGACCAGCCGCCAGTCAAGCGCGCGCCCGGCGAGGGGCAAACATAATCTGGACCATCGTGCGTCATATTTGACGTTCGATGGTCTAGAACCTGGCCCGCAGCCCAGCCCAGAAGGACCGGGGCGCGCCCGGCGTGCGGAACTGATTGTCCGAGAAGGAGGAGAATACGCTGGTGGGGCTGCCATAGAGGCCAAAGCTTTCGTAGCGGCGATCCAGCAGATTATCGACCCGAAGGAAGGCCGAGGCGAAGTCGGCCAGCTTGTACTCGGTCTCGGCGTTGAAAACCTCGTAGCCGCCCAGACGGCGCCCCAGCCCGGCCTCGTCTCCCCGCAGGCGGCGCGAGGAATAGAAGGCGGCATCCATCTCCACCAGCCAGGCATCGGTCAGTTCATAGCTGCCGCCCATCTTCAGGCTGTGCATGGGAATACCAGGCAAGGGCGAGCCCCGGCGCACGAAGATATTACCGTTGGCATCGGCGCCGGGATTGTTGGGGCTGCGCAAGGTAACGTCGTTATCCATGGTGGCGCGCACGAGCGAATAGTTGACGAACCATCCCATGGGGCCAAAGCGCCCCCGGTCGGAAGCCTCCAGACCGGTCCGGAGCGTGCGTCCGGCATTACGGAAATAGCCGGTTCCCGTGCTCTGGCCCGAGGCCACGAAGAGGATATCGTCCTGGTTCTGGGTGCCGAAACCGGCCAGCGACCAGGCATGGGACCAGGACTTGTCCGCAGCCTCGCTGCGGCCGCGCAACCCCGTCTCCACCGAGCGCGACACCACCTGGCGCAGCGACGGGTCCGAGAGGAAGGCATTGGGGAAACGGCAGGGCTTGGCGGCGTCGGCGCAGGACAATTCGGCGGCGGTGGGCGCCCGATTGGCCTCGCCATATCCGGCAAAGGCGGTCAGCTCGGGCGACAGCTGATAGGTCAGACCGGCAGCAGGATTGAAACGCTCGTACATGTGACGCCCGTTGAGATCCGTGCCGAAGCGATCCTCCAGCACCACCTCGGCAGCGTTATAGCGCCCCGCCATGGTCAGGGTCAGACGGTCGGTCAGCGACAGGGTATCGCTGAAATAGACGCCGATGGTGCGGTTATGGGCGCTGATATCCGTCCAGTAGGTGGAGGTGCCGAGGATCACCCCGCTGCCGCCGATGCTGCGATCGCCTTGCAGCGAGCCCACCTCGCTTTCGCTGTGATAGCGGGTATGGCCCTCATCCTCGGACAGGCCGGTGATCAGGGTGTTGCGCAATCCCCAGACAGGCTTGTCCAGAGCGAGCTGAAGGCTGGCGCCCAGGGAGTTGGTGTTGGTTTCCGTGCGGTTGATGATGCCGCTGCCCTTGGCGCTCACCGGCACGGTGTTGCCGTTGATATCGGTAAGCTGCGCCTCGTCGGCGCCGTTGGGATCAGAACACAAGATGGTGGCGTCGAACGAACAGGCGCCAGCGGTATTGGCGTCTCCGTTCAAGGTGCGGTGCCTGACATTGCGGAAATAGGCGGCGCCTTGCAGGGATAGGGTATCGGTCAGCTCCAGATTGCCCCGGCCGGAAAGACTGATCTGACGATTCTGCGAAGTGTCGGGCGAGGTAAAGATGGCGCTACGGCTGTTATGCAGCAGCTCCACCGGGCTGGGGCCGTTGCCGGTCAGATCGGAATTGCCGAAAGACAGGCTGAGCCCTCCGGTAAACCGCTCGCCACGAAACTCAACATCGCCGAACATCTGGCTGAGCTCGGAGGGCGAGCGCTGCCGCCAGCCCTCCTCTCCCATATGGCCGATGCCGCCGTAAAAGCCGAAATTCTCCGCCTTGGCGCCGTGTTGCGCTACGGCCTTGTAGCGCCCGAACGAACCTCCGGCGGCCATCATCTCCGTTCCCTGGAAGGAAAAGCCGGTCTTCATATCCATGACCATGGCTCCGCCCAGGGCGTTCAATCCAAAGACCGGATTGGCGCCGGGCAGAATGTCGGCACGGTTTACGGCGAAGGTGGGGATCATCTCCCAGTGGACCAGATCGCCGAAGCTCTCATTGACCCGCATGCCGTTCTGGTAGACCGCCAGTCCCTGGGGCTCGCCCATCACCGGCGAGGCGTTGAATCCGCGGAAGGACAGGCTGGGCTGAAAGGAATTGCCGCCCGTATCGGACAGCGAGACGGAACCGAGGCGGCGTTCCAGCAGGTCGGAAACGGTGGCGCCCTTGGCGCGATCCAGCACGTCGCCGTCAAGGCCCTGGACATTGCTGGGCATCTGATCGCGGCTGATGCCGGTGCCGGGGACGGGCGAGACGCCGATGACGTCCACCATGGGCACCTTGACCACCTCTTGCCCCCAGGCGGCAGCCTGGGCCACAACCCAAAGCGCCGTCCCGCAAAACAGCACGCCCCTCTTGCCCATCCATGCCTCCCATGACATGGAGCGATCTTGGGCAAGGCTCGGCAACCGGGCAATTCGACCTTGGTCTACATCATTGATTTATTAGAAAGAATCGATGATCTGCTTACGCTTTGCGGCATATTCCTTCGGGCTTAGCAGACCCTTGGCCTTCAGCTGGTCGAGGGTGCGCAGCCGATCTTCCACCGCCACGGGGGCGGCGGGCGCGGGAGAGGCCGGAGCGGGGGCGGCGGTAGAAGCGGGCGCGGCTTTCATCTGCTGCTGCATCTGCTGCATCTGGCGCTGCATTTCCTCCAATTGGGTTTGGGCCTGCTTTTGCGCCGCTTCCGAACCGGGCTCGGGCACCGCCATGGCGGCGGCGGGAATGACGGCCCAGTCCGAGCGGCGGAGAGCGACGGCGGAATTGGCCGCGGACGAAATCTTCCAGCGGGCGTCGCCCCTGGCGGGAGCGGCGCGGCGGCCCTCCACCAAGGAGACCAGCCGGGGGTCCACCTTCTGATAGGTGCCGGTATCGTTGGGCGGCTCGGTCTGAGCTTCACCTAGAATGAGATTGAGGCCATCCGTTCCCATGAAGGCACGCAGCGTGGTCAGGCGGGGTTCGTTCAGACCAAGGATGGTCTTGCGCATGCCGATGGTGGCGATGCTGACATCCTGATCGGGGCCGGCCTTGGCCAGGGCCTTGGAGAGTTGCTCGGCCACGAAGACGCGCTCATCGGCGGTGAGCAGTTCCACCGGCTCACCATCGCCGTTGTCCAGGCGCAATTGCGCCAGGCCGTTGCGGATATCGGATTTGGACAAGGTGACGGGATGAGCATTGCCGCCGCCGCCATCGCGCGCGATCAGGCGGACATGCTGCCAACGGGCTTCCCACAAAGTGGTCCCCGCACTGTCCGCAAGAGCAACGGATGGCGGGGACCCGACAAGGACCGCACATCCCAGAACCAAAGCATAGATTGGGCTACGAAGGTTCCGGGACATGGGTATCTCCTGCGCTTTTCAGTATGTTTTAGTAGGTGACCACGACGCCGAGAGCGCCGATCTGTTCCTTCTGGCTGGCGCCATCGGACCAGTTGTTGGTCACGTAGTTGTATTCGCCCACCACACGGATCCACTTGTTGATCTCGTGACGCAGCTGAACACCGGCCATGTCCTTGCTGGTCATGGTGTAGGTGACGGTGCTGGCGGTGGCCAGGCTCTCGGCCTTTTCGTACTTGGTCTGGTCCACGTAGGAAGCGCCGTAACGGGCCGACAGCGTGGTGCCCTGGCCGAAATTGTAGCCAGCCTGGGCGTAGAAGCCGTAACCGGCCTTGGTGTTGCCCATGGCGTCGATGCTGTCGAAGGACAACTGGGCGCCCGACAGGCCCATGCCTTCGCCGTAATAGCCGTGGGCCACCAGATCCACGCTGCCGATGGAGACCTTGCCGCCGATTTCGCCGCCGAACACGTAGACGTTCTTGGCGTTGCCGGTATAGGTCTGGCCGGTGATCAGGGTCGGCGTGCCGGTCAGGCCCGCCTGCTGCCAGGTGCCGTTGGCATAGAGCGCGGTGGGCGCCGATCCCAGCTTGCCCGCCCAGTTCACGCCAGCCTCGAAGCGCGGCACGGTGGTCTTGGTTCCCGATACGGCATTGGAGGCATCGGAGCCAATGGCATTGGGCTCGAAGATACCGGCGGTCGCCTTGAAACCACCCGCGAAGGCCGGGGTGGTATAGCGGACATTGCCGTTCCAACCGGCATAGGTATAGCCGTAGCCGATGCCGCCCACCGTGGTGTTCAGCGCGTTATAGCCCTGGCCCTTGGAATTCAGGCCCGCGCCGACGCCGAAGATGTACATGTCGTTCATGATGGCCTGGCCGCCGAAGATACCCAGCGACTTACCACCTTGAACCTCGCCCCACTTGCCGCCATAGGTGGCGAAAGCTTCACGGATCAGGCCGACAGTGCCGCCCGAAGCGCCATCGCCGTCCCAGTTGTGGCTGCCGGGGTTGTTGACGCTGGTCTGCAGCGACAGGCGTGCGGTCAGCTTGTTGCCGTCCAGGTCCGGTGACTTGACGTTGAAGCCGAAGGTCTCGGGGACAAAGCCCGAGATCACATGCATGCCGTTACCGGCATTGCTCGATCCCGAACCGATGGAATAGGCGACGTTGCGATAGGTCCGCCCGCTCTTGGACGGCGCGGAGTCGCTGGTGGAATTGGTGACGAAAACGTTCACGAAGCCGTCGACCGAGAAGACCCAGCCGGCGGGGTCGTTGCCCATCAGGACGATTTCGGCCTGCGCCGAAGGGGAAAGCGCAGAGACCGCCCCGACTGAACACAGTGCCGTGGTTAAGAACAAAGAAATTCTGCGCATAGCAAACCCCCTGTATCGCTCGCTGGCGAGTGGCAATATCGGGGCGATGCTATGTCATGAGACGAGAACAAATAAGATAGGTAATAGTCGTAATACAAACAGGCAACAATATTGCAACGCACAACGTCTGTACTTACATACAGTATAGTACTACGCCAAAATGGCAACACTTGTACTTATGTACGAAGCGACAAAAAAGGCGCCGCAATCAGATTGCGGCGCCCTGTATGGCGAAGATGGGTTGGGTGGGTCAGAAGCGGCCGATCTGCCTGGCGACAATCACCGCCTGGGTGCGGCTGGTGACCTTGAGCTTGCGCAGGATGGCGGTCATATGCGCCTTCACCGTGGTGTTGGTCACATCCAGCTCGTAGGCGATCTGCTTGTTGGATTTCCCCCGTGCCAGCAGGGACAGAACCATGCGCTGGCGATGGGTGAGCGAGCCAAGCTTTTCCTCCAGCAGCGGATCGATGACCTTGGCCTTGGTTCCGAAGATCTCCTCGGGCCGGAAGATTTCGCCGCTCATCACCAGTCCAACCGCCTCGCACATGCGTTCCTTGGACGAGGATTTGGGAATGAAACCGGCGGCGCCGCAGGCCAGGGCCTGCTCGATGACATCCTCTTCCTCGCTGGCCGAGACCACGATGATGGGAGTGTCAGGAAGATCTTCGCGCAGGCGCAGCAGGCCGGTGAACCCGTCCATGCCCGGCATGTTGAGGTCGAGGAGAATCAGGTCCAGCGGCTCGTCTGCATCAAGGAAAGGGCCGATTTGATTGAAGTCGCAGGCCTCGAGACAGTCTGCGGAATCGAAGGACTGGCCCACCACATGACGCAGAGCGTCGCGAAACAACGGATGGTCGTCTGCGATAAGTACCCGCACAGCCAGACCTCCAGAGAAAGCGGGGCCGGGCGCAAGCCCGACCCCAGTTGACGGGAGGATCATAACACTAGGACTTGGGCAACTTGAACACCCAAAGCATGCCGCCCTGGCTGATGTCCTTGACCTTCTTGGCGACCTCGCCGCCCCACAGCGGCACGGCGCCACCCCAACCCGAGGCGACGGCCACATACTGCTCGCCGTCCATTTCCCAGGTCACGGGCACACCCACCACGCCCGAGCCGGTCTGGAACTTCCACAATTCCTGGCCGGTCTTGGCATCGAAGGCCTTGAGGAAGCCTTCGGGGGTTCCGGTGAAGACCAGATTGCCCTTGGTGGTCAGCACGCCACCCCACAGCGGGGCGGAGTTCTTGTATTCCCAAACGATCTTTCCGGTGGCCGGATCGATGGCGCGGAGCGCGCCGATATAGTCGTCGTGCAGCGGCTTGATGGTGAAACCGGCGCCCAGATAGGCGGCGCCCTTCTTGTAGGTGACCGGCTCGTTCCAGATATCCATGCCCCATTCATTGGCCGGGACGTAGAACAGCTTGGTGTCCGGGTTATAGGCCATGGGCATCCAGTTCTTGGCGCCCAGGAAGGCCGGAGCCGCGAAGACAGACTTGCCCTTGCCATCGGCCGTGGGCTTGCCAGGACGGTTGTCGGGAACGAATTTGGGCTTGCCCGCCGAATCGAAGCCGGTGGCCCAGGTGATGGTGTTCACGAAGGGCGTCGCGCTGATGAACTTGCCGTTGGTGCGGTCGAGCACGAAGAAATAGCCGTTGCGGTCGGCCTTGGCGCCCGCCTTGATGGTCTTGCCATCCTTGACCAGATCGAACGAGACCAGCTCGTTGACGCCGTCGAAATCCCAGCCGTCATGGGGCGTGGTTTGGTAATGCCAGACGATCTTGCCGGTATCGGGGTCGATGGCCAGGGTCGAGGCGCTATAGAGATTGTCGCCGGGACGGGTATGGCTGTTCCAGGGCGCCGGATTGCCGGTACCGTAGAAAATCAGGTTGGTTTCGGGGTCGTAGGTTCCGCCCAGCCAGGTGGCCGCACCGCCCGACTTCCACATATCGCCGGGCCAGGAAGCATTGGTGGTGCCGGTGATGCCGTTCTCCTTGCCGTTGAGCGTGCCCATATGGCCCTCGACGGTGGGACGCGACCAGATCAGCTCGCCGGTCTTGGGATCGCGTGCCTCGACCTTGCCGACGATGCCGAATTCGCCACCCGACACGCCGGTGATGATCTTGCCCTTGACGATCAGGGGCGCGGCCGAGAAGGAATAGCCGGCCTTGTAATCCTCGATGTCCTTCTTCCAGACGACCTTGCCGGTCTCCTTGTCCAGGGCCACCAGCTTGGCGTCCAGGGTTCCGAAGATCACCAGATTGTCATAGAGCGCCGCGCCACGGTTGATGACGTCGCAGCAGGGCATGATGCCGTCGGGAAGACGGGCCTCGTAGGTCCATTTGTGCTTGCCGGTCTTGGCGTCCAGCGCGAAGAGGCGCGAATAGGAACCGGTCACGTAGATGGTGCCGTCCTGGATCAGCGGCTGGCTTTCCTGGCCGCGCATCTTCTCGCCGCCGAAGGAATAGGCCCATACCGGCGTCAGCTTGGCCACCGTGTCGGTGTTGAGCTTGTCCAGCTGGCTGAAACGCTGGCCCTGGGTGCCGATGCCGTAGGTCAGGACTTCGGAGGTATTGTTGGCATCATTGGCGATGTCGGCATCGGTTACCGGCTTGGCGCTCACATTGAAGGCTGCAAGCAGAGCGACGGCACTGACGGCGCCCGCAATATTTCGTTTGAAGCTCATAATTTCGAGTCCTCCCCGATCAGCCCAGACGGCGGGCATCGCAAGTATTTGTCACGGCAATTCATTCAATCAGCCTTCCGTTACCAAAGCCGATAACTTGCCGTATGGTATGTGGATACTATTTGACCGAGATCGGGGCGCAATTACCAAAAGGTCCAATGCGCCCCGCTCCCCAGGCTAAGCCCCGATAACTACTCGGGAATATAGGCTCCCGGCGGGATCATGCCGGGGGTCACATAGGCCAGGTGAAGGGCGTCAAGCTGAGCCCACAGCATGTCCAGCTTGAACGACAGGGCATGGATGACCTGCTGCTGCTGCTCGACGGTCTTGGCGTTCTCCTTGACCCAAGCCAGCCCGAAGCGAACGTCGCGGGGCGCCTCGTCCAGGCGCTTCCTGAAATAGGCCAGGGTCACGTCATTGGCGAAGTCGTAGTGCTGCAGGAAACCGGCGATGCGCTCCTTGTGGATATCGGGCGCGAACAGCTCGGTCAGCGACGAGGCGATGGCCGCCAGGACTGAATTGTCGCGCACGTAATCCACATAGGCGTCGCAGGCATAGCGGGTGGCGGGAAGAAGGCCCTCGGTCGAGACGACGTAATCGCGGTCCAGGCCCAACTGCTCGCACATATTGAGCCAGCGGGCGATGCCGCCCTCGCCCACCGCCTCGCCGTCGTGATCGACCACGCGCTGGCGCCAGACGCGGCGGATGTCGGGGTCCTTGATCCGCGACAGGATCACCGAATCCTTGATGGGGATGATGGCCTGATAATAGTAGCGGTTCAACGCCCAGGCCCGCACCTGGCCGGGCGTGGCCTTGCCGCCGTGCAGCATCTTGTGAAAGGGATGAAGGTTGTGATAGCGCTCGGCGCCCATGCCGCGCAGATGCGCTTCCAACTGATCCGGTGTCATCGGTGTGGTCATAAGGTGATCTCCATTCCGTCGAAGCCGATGTCCCAACCCGCCTCCTCGGCCGCCTGCCGCTCGGGCGAATCGGCCAGCAGAACCGGGTTGGTGTTGTTGATGTGAACGAAAACCCGCCGCTTCACGTCCAGGAGAGCGAAGGCGGCGATGGTGCCGTCCTCGCCGCTCATGGCCATGTGCCCCATGCGGGACGCGGTCTTGTTGCTGAATCCTTTCCGGATCATCTCGTCGTCGGTCCAGGTGGTTCCGTCGAACACCACCAGATCGGCGCCGCGAAGACGCTCGGCCAGTTCGGGCGGCAGCGAGGCGCAGCCGGGCAGATAGAAGAAGCGGTTGCACTCGCCGTCGCTGATTTCCAGCCCCACCGTATCCTCGGGCACACTGCCGAAATTGGGGGCGTCGGGATCTTCCAGCCACAGGGCGATCTTACCCGGAACGGCGAAGGCGGTGACGCTAAGGCCCGTGGCGATGCCGTCGGCATCCCGGATGGCCGTGGGCTCTTCGAGAGAAACGGCGATGCGCGGCGCGAAGGCGGGATTGACCACGTTGAAGATGGCGTTGGCGCCCAGAACCCCCACCACCCGACGGGTGGCATGAATGGCGAAGCGATGGCATTCGCGCAAGGTGAGCAGACCGGCGATATGATCCACATCCGCATTGGTCACCACCGCCGCAACGATGGGCGAACCACGCCCACCCACGGGCGGATGCAGAACCGGATTGGCCTTGATCTGGGCGGCCAGATCGGGCGAGGCGTTGAGCAGCACCCAACGCAATCCGTCGGCACTGACCGCCAGGGAGGATTGGGTGCGGGCCGGTGCTGCCATATCGCCCGAGCGCGCCCGCTGGCAATTGTCGCAACCGCAATTCCACTGGGGAAAGCCGCCCCCGGCCCCTGCTCCCAGCACCAGGATACGAATCATGGTTCGGCCCTCCGCATTGCCGCCTGTTCCAGGCGCGGGTAAAGGTGGGAAACCGAGCGGACGAATTCCTCCCGCGCCAGGGCGAGGGATTTGAAGCGCTCGGGGATGGGCTGTGCCATGGCCTCGGTCATGTCGAGACCGTTCTCGGCGGCATGGCTCAGGGTCTGGTTCAGCCAGATCAGCCAGTCGCGGGTCTGGGCGATGGCGCGGCGGCTGCGCTCGGGGCGGCCATGGCCGGGAACCAGGACGGAAAAGGGTAGCTTGCCCACCTCATCCAGGGCCGCCAGCCAGCCCTCCATATCGGCATGCGGCGTGGTCGGCGCCCGATCGAGGAACACCAAGTCCGAGGCGAACAAAACCCCCGTGCTGTGATCGAGCACCATCAGATCGGCATCGGTGTGGCCGGACAGCGCGATCATCTCCAGGCGATGGCCGCCGACGGTCTGGACCGCGCGGGGCGTCTCCTTGACCGGCGGGCTGAGCTCGGTGCCCTGCATCCAGGGGCCGACCATGCGGTACATATTGTCGGCGAAGGCCTTGCCCTGGACCTCCTCGCCGTGAATGGTGGCGGGCGACGCCTCCACCCCCACATCGGTGAAGGCCTGATTGCCGAAGATATGATCGGGATGGAGATGGGTGTTGATCACCCGGATCACCGGCGAAGGCGCGACTTTGCCAATGGCTTCGCGCATTTCGCGGCCATACAGCAGGGACGGACCGGTATCGATCACCACCACGCCCGCCTTGGTGACGATGAAGCCGGTATTGACGATATTGCCGCCATTCTTGACCGAGAAGTTCTCGGGCATTCCGACGAAGACATAGGTGTCGGGCGCCACCCGCTCGGCAACAAGGCCGTAGTGGCGCCCCTCGGCCTGAGCCAGGCCGGGCACCAGCAGGACGGCCAGGAGAAGGACAAGCGCTCTCATGAGCGTGGCCCTCCCACCCGGATGCGGCCCCGGAACTCGTTGCCGCCCATGTCCCGGCCCGTATAGACGAAGCCCTGTGGCCCCGCCTCGCCATGCAGTTCCAGGCTCAGCACCGGATTCTCGGACACCGGCTCGAAGGTATCGACCTCGGCCAGAACCCGGCCATCCGCACCGGAGAAGGTGGAGCGTTCGAGATAGAAGGCGGGAATGCCCGCGGCCAGACCGGTATCCATGGGATGGATCAGGCGCAGCTTCACCCGGCTGAGTGCCGGGGCGATGGTCCAGGCCCGCGCCGAAATCTCGCCCAGACGGCTTTGCCATTCGGCATTGGCCGAGGCCGCCGAGGGCAAGGTACAGCCGCCGCCTGCGGCGTCCACCCAAACCCCGCCCACATGCCAGATTCCATCCTCGGCCAGGGCGGCGGCGCGGACCGGGCTTGCCATATTGATCTTGAAGCGGGTCGCCACGAAGGGCTCGGCATCCATGGGGCGCAAGGCCAGGATCTTGGGGATGGGATTGTAATCGGCAAACAGGACGAGGCTTTGCACCTTGCCCAGCCCCGCGACCCGCACCATCACTGGCAATTGCGCCGAATTCTCCGCCGAAGCCGGAGCCGTCACCACCACGCGCGCATCGAAGACCACCGCCCCCGTCCCCAGGACCTGGGCCCGGATCTCCGGCCAAAGCGGCGAGTCCAGCGGATCGGGGGCCTCGGCCGCCAAGACGGGCCGGGCAAGGACAATCGCCAACAGCGCGGCAAGGACCGGGCGGAGCATCTCAGCCCTCCGGCGGCAGATAGGTCAGGCCATACCGCTTGAAGATGGCGGCGATGGTGCCGTCGGCCCGCATCCGGGTGATGGCGTCGTCAAGCGGATGGGAAAGCTGCCGGTTGCTGTCCTTGACCGCCAGCCCCAATTCCCAGGTGGATTGGGTCAGGCCGGGCGCGGTCATGGGGCCGATGGGAAAGCGCTTGCCATGGGCGCTCAGGGCGCTGGTCAATTCGGCTTGGTTACCCATGACCGCCGCCACCTCGCCCTTGGCCAGGGCCTGGGCAGCCGCCCCCAGATTGGGAAAGTGAACCACGTTGGCCACAAAGCGGTGGCCCAATTGATTGGTGAGATAGACGTCGGCCAGGGTCGCCAGTTCGACCCCCACCCGCTCGCGCTCGAAGACGGTGACGTCGTCTCGGGCCGTCACCTTGTCGGGATTACGCGCCACCGCCACCCGCTCGCGGAAATAGGGGGCGAAGATGACGGCGTTGTTGTTGCGAAGCGCAAAGACCCGGTCATTGGGCACATGCATCATCACATCGGCCACCCGGCGTTCCAGGTAATGGCCCTTCCACACCGCGTTGCGCAGATCGTCGTCAACGCTTTCGCCCGCCGTCAGCTCCATGAAACCGGCTTTGAGCTTCAGGCGCTTGGCCAGGGCCTTGGCCAGATCGATATCGATGCCCACCAGCTTGCCGCCCTGGCGCGACGAAAAGGGCGGGAAATCGCGATAGACCGCCACGGTCAATTCGCCCTTGGCCTGGATGTCGTCGAGACTGGCTGCCGAGGCGCCGCCGCCCGAGGCCAGCGACGCCATCAACAGTCCCGCAAGGATGAAAAGGCACCGGATCATGGGCCTATTTCTCACGAACGGTTTCCAGCCAGGCGCGGATGGCCCACATGGCTTCCTGGCTCAGCACGCCCTCGAATTTGGGCATGTAGACGCGGCCATCGCGCACGGCGCCGCCACGGATACGCTCCAGGAACCACTCGTCACCCTCGAGACCTTCGGGCAGATAGCGCAGGTCCGGGGCGATGCCGCCTGACACCGCGCCCAATCCATGGCAACGGGCGCAATTCTGATTGAAGGCGGATGTGCCGATCTCGATGGCCCGCTTGTTGCCGCGATAGGGATTTTCCTTCTGCCACTTGTCACCCAGCTTCTTCAGGCCTTCGGTATTCACCGCCTGGGGGGTCACGTCACCATGGGCCAGAGCCGTACCGGCGACACCAGCCAGAAGCAGGGCCACCAGCCCCAAACGTCCGATGAAACTGAACATGGTCCCTTCCTTCGCACCAAAACTCGTTGGACGGCATGGTAGCGGCGACGGGCAAGGGGCTGTATTGGACCTTGGCACAATTTTCCCGGATTTCCGGTCGTTTGCCCCCGTTTCGCCATTGGACAAAGGTCCAATTTTGCCCCTCCCCTCCCCCCTTCTAGACTGGGCTTTCGGTCCAAGGACGGACGGGGTGCGATGTGATTCGAGCAATGGGACTGGCCCTGGCGATCCTGATGGTCACGACCGCCGCCGAGGCGGCCGAGATCGGACTCGGCTGGCTGGGATTGCGGCCCGTCTCCGATCGCCCTGTCACTGTTCTCGACGGCCCACCCCCCGCCGATCTCGGCCTGGCCGGATTGCGCCAGGCCATCGCCGACAACAATGCGGGGGGCCGTTTCCTTGGCCAGAGCTACCGCCTGGACGCGATCACCCTGACAAATGAAGCCGAGGCCGAACCCGCCCTGGTCCGGCTGGCCCAATCGGGCATCCGGTTCGTGGTGACCGATCTTCCGGCGCCGCTGCTCTCGACGCTGGCGGCCTTGCCCGCCGCCGCAGGGCTTGTGTTCCTCAATTCCGGAGCCGAGGACGATTCCTTGCGCGAGGGCCAGTGCCGACGCAACCTGCTTCACACCATTCCCAGCCGGGCCATGCAGGCCGATGCCCTGGCGCAGCTCCTGGTGCGGCGGAACTGGAAGAAGTGGGCACTTCTGGTCGGCCCCGCCCCCGAGGACGGGCTTCGCGCCGCCGCGCTGCGCCGCGCCGCCCGCAAATTCGGGGCACGGATCGTGGCGGAAAAGCCCTGGACCTTCACCCGCGACGCCCAGCGTAATGCCGAGGGCGAAGTGGCTGCCCTCACCCGCGACTGGTCCTATGACGTTCTAATGGTCGCCGACGAGACGGGCGAGTTCGGCGATACGGCCATGTTCAACACCTTCGACCCGCGCCCGGTGGCCGGAACCCAGGGGCTGGGCGCCTCGGCCTGGCATCCGGCCCATGACCAATGGGGCGCCAACCAATTGCAGAACCGCTTTCGGGCCCAGAACCACCGCGCCATGACCGAACTTGATTTCGCCGCCTGGACCGCGGGCCGCGCCATCGGCGAGGCGGCCATGCGCGCCCGCGCCACCGATCCCGAACGCATCGAGGCCACGTTGCGGGCCGAAAACTTCGCATTGGCGGTCTATAAGGGCCGCACCGCCAGCTTCCGCCCCTGGGACGGCCAGTTGCGCCAGCCCATGCTGGTGGGCTGGGCCAGGGCCGTGGTGGCCGCCGCCCCCCAGGAGGGATTACTGCACCCCATCACCGATCTGGACACCCTGGGCACCGACAAAGGGGAAAACCTATGCGTCTTGCACTGACGGCCGTCCTGCTGGCGTGGGGCGGCACCGCCCTCGCCCAGACCGCCTATGTCTCCAACGAGAAGGACAATTCTATCTCGGTGATCGACATCAAGACCATGGCGGTGACCCAGACGGTCAAGGTCGGACGCCGTCCGCGCGGCATCACCTTGTCACCCGACTTCAAGCATCTCTATATCTGCGCCTCGGACAGCGACGCCATCCAGGTGATGGATTTGGCCAGCCTCAAGCTGATTCACGACCTGCCCTCGGGCGAGGACCCGGAGCAATTCACCTTGCACCCCGATGGCCGCCGTCTTTACGTCGCCAACGAGAACAACAACGTGGTCACCGTGATCGACGTCCACAGCCGCAAGGTCATCGGTCAGGTGGATGTGGGCATCGAGCCGGAAGGCATGGCGGTCAGCCCCGACGGCAAGATCGCCGTCAACACCTCCGAGACCACCAATATGGTCCATTGGCTGGACGCCGACCGTCTGACCTTGCTGGACAACACCGCCGTGGGCTCGCGGCCGCGTTTCGCCACCTTCGATTCCACGGGCAAGACATTGTGGGTCACCGCCGAGATCGGCGGTACCGTCCATGTCATCGACACGGCCAGCCGGACCGAGCGCCAGACTATCTCCTTCGCCATTCCCGGCATAGCCAAGGACAAGATTCAGCCGGTGGGCCTTAGACTCTCGGCGGACGGCGCCCTGGCCTTCGTGGCGCTGGGCCCGGCCAATCATGTGGCGGTGATCGACACCAAGACCCTGACGGTGGTGAAATACATTCTGGTGGGCCGCCGGGTCTGGCATCTGGCCCTGACCCCCGACGGCTCCAAGTTGTTGGCGACCAACGGCATTTCTGGCGACGTCTCGGTGATCGACACCAAGAGCCTTGGCGTCGTCAAGACCATCGCCGTCGGGCGCTATCCCTGGGGCGTGGCGATCAGGCCATGACCGACGCCCTGGCCCTGTCCCAGCTTGGCTACCGCTATCGCTCGGGCTTCGCCCTGGACGATATCGGCCTGTCGGTTCCGGCCGGATGCTTCACCATGCTGCTGGGCCCCAATGGCGCGGGCAAGAGCACCCTGGTCAACCTGATCACCCGCCTGTACGCCCCCAGTTCGGGCTCCATCGCCATCGGCGGCCACGACCTTGGCCGCCATCCCGGCAAAGCCCTGGCCCGGCTGGGCGTGGTGTTCCAGCAATCCACCCTGGATCTCGACCTCACGCTCGCCCAGAACCTGCGCTATGCCGCCGCGCTGCACGGCATGGGAGGAAGCCGGGCCGAGGCAGCCCTTACCTTGGCCCTGGCCCGCTTCGGCCTGGAAGACGCGTGGTCCAGCCCGGCCCGCGCCTTGTCGGGCGGCAACCGCCGCAAGCTGGAACTGGCCCGCGCCCTGCTGCATCAGCCCGCGCTGCTGGTCTGCGACGAGGCGACGGTCGGCTTGGACAGCGCCTCGCGGCGCTCGCTTTTGGCCCATCTGCGCCGATCGTGCCGCGACGAGGGTCTGGCGGTGCTATGGACCACCCATCTCATGGACGAGGCCGAGGCCGACGATCCGGTGATCGTGCTGCAATCGGGCCGGATCCGCGCCCAAGGCAAGGGGCGCGCCCTGATGGAGCGCACCGGCGCCGCCAATCTGGAAGGCGCCGTCCAAAGGCTGTTGTCGGAGGGACCGTCATGATCTGGCTGATCTCCCTGTGGGGCATCCTGATCCGCGAGGGATTGCGCTTCATGGGTCAGAAAGAGCGCATGGTCTCGGCCCTGCTGCGGCCCATGCTGTGGCTGGTGATCTTCGCCGCCGGGTTCCGGGCCGCCCTGGGCGTGGCCATCACGCCGCCCTATGACAGCTACATCACCTACGAGGTCTATATCCTGCCCGGTCTGGTGGGCATGGTGCAGTTGTTCAACGGCATGCAGACCTCGCTCTCCATGGTTTATGACCGCGAGACCGGCAGTATGAGGGTGTTGCTGACCAGCCCGCTGCCGCGCTGGTGGCTGCTGGCCTGCAAGCTGATCGCAGGCGCGTTGGTCTCCCTGGTCCAGGTCTATGTCTTCCTGCTGGCCGCCTTGGCCTTCGGGGTCGAGGTTCCGGCGCTGGGCTATGTGGCGGCGCTGCCGGTTTTGTTCCTGACCGGGCTGATGCTGGGCGCGGCGGGCCTGTTTCTGTCCTCGGCCATCCGTCAGTTGGAGAATTTCGCGGGCGTGATGAATTTCGTGATCTTTCCCGCCTTCTTCTTGTCCTCGGCCCTGTATCCCTTGTGGAAGGTGGCGGAATCCAGCCCGCTCCTGGCCCATCTCGCCCAGTTCAACCCCTTTACCCATGCGGTCGAGGCCATCCGCTTCGCCCTTTACCTGGATGTGTCGCCTTCGTCCCTGGCCTGGGTCCTGGGCAGTCTGGCGGTGTTTTCCGCCCTGGCGGTCTGGGGCTATGACCCGTCGCGCGGCTTCCTGGCCCGGCGGGTCATGGAATAGAAATCACCCGCGAGGCGATACCGTCCAGATCGGCGGCGTCATGGCTGACCATGACCACCGCCGGATGGCGGCGGGCACGGTAATCCTCCACGGCCCGACGGGTCAGCCGCACCGACTCCGCATCGAGGGAGACATAGGGCTCGTCCAGCAACAGGGCCTGGGGTTCCACCGCCAGGGCACGGGCCACCGCCGCGCGGCGGGCCATGCCCAGTGACATCTGCCGGGGCAGAAGTTCCCCCTTCCCGGCCAGACCCACCGCCGCCAGACCCGCCTCGATGGCCTCGGGGCCCAGGCGCGGCGCCACCAGGGCGATATTGGCGGCGACGCTCATCCAGGGCAGCAGGCAGGGCTCCTGAAACACCATCCCCAGGACCGAAGGCTGAACGGCCTCGCCGACGAAGTCACGGTCGAGCCCCGCCAGGATGCGCAACAAGGTGGACTTGCCCGAGCCCGACGGCCCCATCACGGCCACCACCTCGCCGGGCGAGACCTCGACGTTCAGCCCGGCCAGAACCACCCGGCCGCCAAAGCGCTTTTCCCTGATATGAGCCAGGATCATCTCAGTCACGCCAGCGGGAGACCTTTCGCTCCAGGGGGGCCAGCACCGCCAGTTCGATGGCCTGGACCACCAGGATGAAGGCCAGGGAATAGGCCAGGATTCCGGCGACATCGAAGCCTTGGAAGAACAGATGCAGCTTGAAGCCGATTCCGTCGCTGCGCCCCAACAGTTCGACCACCAGGACGATCTTCCAGATCAAGGCCAGACCGGACCGCGCCGCCACCATGAGATAGGGCGCCAGTTGCGGCAGCACGACATGACGCAAGCATCGCCAGCGGCCGATACGGTAGAGGTCCGCCAGATCGCCATAGGCGGGTTCCAGGGCCCTCGCCCCTTCACGCAGGGTCACCACCACCGACGGAATCTTGTTCAGCACCACCGCCGCCAGGGCGGCGCCTTCGGTCAGCCCGAACCAGACGAAGCACAGGATGGCCGTCACCAGGGCCGGCAGGTTGAGAAAGAACACCACCCAGGCGTCGAAGACCCGATCCAGCCCCCGCCACCGTCCCAGGGCGATGCCCATGGCTGTACCCAGACCGAGCGCCAGGAAAAAGGCCGCCAGAACACGGGCCAGGGTGATGGCGAGATGATGGCCGAGATCGCCCTTCAGCAAGGCCTTGACTAGCACCGCCGCCACCTCGGCGGGCGGCGGCAATGTGGCCGCGGGCACCATGACCGCCAGGCCCTGCCAGACCAGGACCAGCGACAGAAAGGACAGGAATTGCCAGCCCAGCCGCCGCCCCATCACCGGGCGGTCCAGAATGTGCCCGGCTGCAAGATGGGCGAGGGGCCGACCAGATCCTCGCCGCCCAATCGGGCCAGGATGGCGAAGACCTTTTCCGCCTCCCGGCGCTCTTGTTCCCCCCAGGCGGCGGGAATTCCGGCGCAGAACCCGGCCCGCAAACCGTTGCGCAGCCGGGGCTCGGCGGCCCGCGTCAGGGAATCGAGAGCGGACCAGTCGAAGCCCTCGGCGCACATGGCGGCCCGCGTCTCGGCCTCGGCGGCCAGAAAAGCCTTGATCTCGGAATCATGGGCATCGGCCCAGGACCGGTGGAAGATCCAGCCCAGCAGCGGGGGATTGGAGGCGATCCCCAATTGGGCGGGAATGGCGGCCACGTCCACCAGACGGCGCATTCCCTTGATCTCCAGGGGCACCGCCGCCTGCCAGAAGGTCAACAAGGCGTCCAGACGCCCCGCCTCCATCTGCTGGGCCAGCAACGGCGGCGCGGCGAAGGCCTTGTCCACCGCCCGGTCCAGATCCAGGCCGTGGCGGCGGCTGGCCAGGGCGCGCAGCAAAAGCCAGCCCTTGTCCTGGGGACCACCGGCGATGCCGACCCGCTTGCCCTCCAGATCGGCCAGGGAGGTGACCGGCGAGGCCTCGGGCACCAGCAGGGCGCCGGTCATCACCGACCAGGGAATGAATGTGAGATCATGGCCCATGGCCCGCTGACGCGACACCCACAGCCAGTCGCCGACGATGGCGTCCACGGAACCGGCCAGCAGCGCCACCGAGGCACTGTCCTTTCCGGCCAGTTCCACAGGCTCGACCCGAAGCCCGTGGGCGGCATCGAGGCGGCGGGCCCGCATGGTCTCGATCTCCCACTGCACCGTGCCGAAGCTGAGCAGGCCCAGCCGGATGGTCTCCGCTGCCCGGGCGGGCATAACCATCAGCAGCAACAGGGCGGCGATCATGGACAGGCGCATGGGGGAACTCTCCTGCCCCCAGTCTAGCAGCGGCGCAAAACGGCGGTATTCGACCTATTGCCAATGGGAGCGCCCCACCTCCCCGCCAGATGATGGCCCCATGAAGCGACTTTTTCTCGCCGCCGCCCTGCTGCTCTGCCCGCCCGCCCAGGCGGCGCAGTACCGCAGCGGCGATTACCGCGCTCCGACGCCGCTGGACTTGCCCGGCGCCGTCACCGTCGATACCGCCGATGCCAAGGCCCTGATGGAAGCGGGCACAGTGGTGGCCATCGACGTGCTGCCCGCGCCGCGCAGGCCCGATGGCGGCGCGTGGCTGCTGCCCCGGCCCCATCTCAGCCTGCCCGGCGCGGTCTGGCTGGCCAATACCGGCTATGGCGATCTGTCACCCGAGATGCGGGTCTGGTTCGCGGCCCAATTGCGGGATCTGAGCGGCGGCGACCACACCCGGCCACTGATGTTCTTTTGCATCATCGATTGCTGGATGAGCTGGAACGCCGCCATCCGGGCCATGGAACTGGGTTATTCGCGGGTCCATTGGTATCCCGACGGCACCGACGGATGGGAATTCGCCGATCTTCCCCTGGTGCCGGTGGAGCCGCGCGGGCCTTGAAGCACCGCGCGGCACGCCGTCAGTGGAAGTAATAGCCGACACCGACGATGTAATCGCCGACCCGCTGGATCATGGAACGCTTCTTTTCCACCTGATTATCGACCCGGTTCAGCCACATATAATCCACCTCGCCCTTGCCGGTGGAATTGGCGATGTTGATCATCTCGCTGACGATGGCCTTGCCCTCGGCATCCTGAAGCTTGGAGGCGTCGGTGCCAGTCAGCTTGGGATTGCCGCCAGAGGCCATGTACTTGCCCTTCATGTCGAACACGAAGACATAGAGATCGCGGGCGACGAAGCCGCCCTTGGGATCGTTGAAGGCGGCGAAGGCCTTGTCCGGGCCGTCGCTCTTCACCTTGCCCACGGCGCGGTCCAACAGCACCCGCGCCTGTTCCGGCCCCATGGAATCGCCGAAGGTCTTGAGATAGGCGATCAGATAGTCCTGCTCGGCGCGGTCGGTAATGGCCACATGGCGCATGCGGGTGCCGGGAACCAGCTTGTCATTGCCAGCGATCCAGGCGCGCAGATTGTCCTCGGTCCAGATCAGCCCGGAGGCCTTCAGCGCCTCGGAATACATGAAGGTGGGTAACGAGGCCGCCGGGCGGCCGACCACGCCGTGCAGATTGGGGCCAAAGCCCTGCTTGCCCGGATCGGCGGAGTGGCAGGCCTTGCAGTGATCGAACACATGCCTGCCCGCCGCTTCCTCGACCGTCTCGGCCCGGACGGGCAAGGCGGCGCACACCAGGGCCGCCGAAGCGAGAGCCCAACCACGCAAATGTCTCATCTGTCCAGGTCTCCCCTATGAACATCCATTTGCGGCGAGGCTAGCACCGCCCTCGGGGGGGCAGCCATTAGACCTAGGGACAAGGCCGTCCCTTGCGCTTCGCCAGAACCAGCGGCACGCAGGTGCCGGGATCGTCGTGGATGGAAACGCAATCCAGGCATTGAAAGCACTCGTCATAGGCCACACGACCCGAACGGGCGATGGCGCCATAGCGGCAACGCACCTCGCACAGTCGGCAGGGCGTGCCGCAGGAATCGCGCCGGGATATCCAGTCCCATCGCCGCAAATGTCCCATCAGGGCCAAGGCGGCGCCCAGAGGACAAAGCACCCGGCAATATCCCTTGTAGACCACCAACCCCAAGGCCAAAACCGCCAGCCCATAGGCGACGAAGGGCCAGGATCGGTCGAAGCCCAAGGTGATGGCGGTCTTGAACGGTTCGACCTCTACCGCCTTGTCAGTGGCTCCTTCCCAGCCCAGCGAGGCCAGGACCACGGCCAGCACCGCGTATTTCACCAAGCCCAGACGGGCGGGCAAGGGCCGCTGCCGAAGCTTCAGGACGAGAGCCAACTCGCCCGCCACCTCTTGCAAGGCTCCGAAGGGGCACAGCCAGCCGCAGAAGGTTCCCCGCCCCCAGACCAGCAGGGTCGGCAGGGTATAGAGCCAGACGATCACCGTGAAGGGATCGTAGAGGAAGAAGGCCAGCGACCCGCCCTGGCGCAGCGTCGTGATCAAAGCGGTCAGATTGACGATGGAAAGCTGGCCCTGACCGTACCAGCCGATGAACACCAGGGTCACCAGCAATGCCGCCATCCGCCAGGACCACAGCCGCCCCGCCCGGGCCAGCCAAGGCGATCGCCCGGCCAAACCGGCGGTCAGGGCCGCCAGAAACCCCAGAAGAGCGGTGATTTCACTCCAGCGCCCGCTCCAGGACGACAGCCAGGGCGGCGCCGGGGCCACCACCTCGGGGATCAGGAACAGTTCGGACGGGGGATGATACGCGGCCGGAAAGTCACGGGCGGCGACTTCGGTACGCATATAGCCGTGCCGACGCACCACTCTCACGCCCAGACTCCAGAGCGATGCCGGATCAAAGCCCAGGCGGGTATCGACCCGCAGGATCAGGCCTTCGGCGAAACCCGGCAGTCCCGGTTGCAGAACGGGCTCCACATCAGCGTCGCGCAGGCTGATGGGAAAGCCCGCCTGACGCAGCATCAGCCGGTCGGGGACGGAATTGCGCACGAAGTCCTCGCCGGTGATGGAGAGCGGGCCGGAGGCCAGAACCAGCACCGGCTCCTCCCAGGATTCCACATGCCGGGCCATGCGCCGCCTTGTATCCTCGGTCAGCAGATTGCGCGCCACCACCGGCAGCCCCAGATCGGCGAAATACAGATCGATCATCGTCTCTGCGCCGTCGCCCTCCTCGGCGAAGCCGGTTCCGGCAAAGGCCTTTTCCACCTCGGCCCGGCCCAGGCGCAGATGGCCGATCAGCCCGGCGGCCACCAGATCGTCCCACGACATGGTCTTGAAGGCGTCAGGGCGGGGCCGCCCCGCGGGCTTGGGCGCGATGGCCGCCAGCTTCTCGCGCGCCACCATCAGGGCCGAGGCCAGGATGGTCTCGTTGGCGATGCGCACCGAGGCGGTCGCCTTGCTGACCCCGTCCACCCAGGTATTGGCGCTGGTGTCGCGGCCCTGGTCGTGGGCGCCGCCCACCTTGATGTTATGGGCCAGGGACAGGCCGGTGTACTGGCGCAGAAATTCGTACAGGGGACGCGGCCCCAGCCCGCTCACGAAGACCGGCTCATTCTGGTCGAGAAGACGGACATCCAAAAAGGTGCCGTTGCGGTCCATGGAAATCAGGAGATTGATGGGCGCCCCGGAAAAACCGGGAATGGGCGCCAAATCCTTCGACTCGAAAATATATCCCGTGAAGGCGCCGCCGCCGTCCAGCAAGGTCCAGATGGGCAAGGCCGGGTCGGGCGCCCCCAGTTGCAGCGGCGGCGTGATCATGGCGGCAAGATCGCGGTGGTTCAGCCGCGCCCAGGCGGGCTGGCAACAGATCAGCAGCGGCAACAGCACAAGCAGCAGACGTCGCATCCCCTCCTCCCCGGCGAGGGCTCAGCCTGCTCCCGGCCTGGCGGCGGCGGCAATCCCCACCTTGGTCGAATACCGGCCCAGTTCGGCCAGACGCGCCGAGGGCGAGGGATGGGGATGGTGCCACAAGGCCCAGAGGGGTTCTGGCGCCGGTGCCGTGGCATTGGCGCCGTAAAGGCGCTCCAGCGCACGCATAAAAGCCGGTGCCCCGGCCTTATCCGCGGCATGGCTGTCGGCCTGCCCCTCCCAGCGACGGATCAGCAGCGCCTCCAGCGGCCTTACCGGCAGGATGAGCATCGGCAAGGCGGCCAGCAGAACGGCCAACCCCACACCGTCAGGCGCGGCAATCCACAATGCCGCCAGCCCCAGACCCAACCGCCAGAGCAAGAGCCGCTCGCGGTGACGATGAACGAGATGGCCCTCCTCATGGGCCAGGACAGCCGTCACCTCATCCAAGGGCAAGGCTTCGACCAGGGTGTCGTTGAGGATGATGCGGCGCTGGCGGCCGATCCCCTCGGCACGGGCGTTGAGTTGTCCGCTTCGCCGTCCTTCATCGGACAGCCAGACCGTCACCCCCTCAAGATGGCTCAGTCCGGCCAGCGGAGAAGGCGCCGCGCTCAAGCATCGGCCAGCGGCGGGAACCCATTCCCGCCACAGCAACGCCAGGGCCAGCCCCACCCAGGCGGCAAGCCAGCCGCCGCCCAGTTCCACGGCCGCACCGGTCAAAGCCGCCAGGGGAAGCATCGCCGCCAGTTCACGGCCCAGACGCCGCGCCTGTTCGCGGCAAAACCCCGCCAGGCTCCACCGTCCGGCCACAAGCCACCCCCAGGCGGCAAAGGGAAGGTCGAGGACGGTGCGAAGAACCAACACCGCAGGCAGAACAAGGATGGGGCCGCAAATTTCGGCAATATGCCGTGCGCCGCCCAGGGCCACGGCCAAAGCCAGCGCGGCCAAGCCCAGGGCCCGCCCCGCCGCAAGCCGCACCCGCGCGCTTTCCAGGGCCTGGACGCGCCCCTCCGAGCGCTGCCCCAGCCAGATCAGGGCGCGACGGGCCAGCACCAGTTCCAGCCCTCCCCCAATGACCGAGGCCAAAGCCGCGGCAAACTCAAGCGTCTCCGCCATTTCCCTGGGCCTTAGACCTATTGCCAATTGCCGCACCGGCAGCCAGCCAAACACAATGCAGGCCAATGCGATGCTGGATTATAGGAATCATTCCATTATCCATCCATACGCAATAGGTCTAATGCGCCGGAGGCAACTAATGTCCGACGAATCAAAAATACTCATGACGGACATTATTGAGGTCAACCCAATATACCTGCTGCGCTGGGAAGAGTCGGAACAGGCTCATGTCCTTCTCTATCCTGAAGGCATCGTCAAGCTGAACTCGTCGGCGGGCGAGATCTTGAAGCGCTGCGTCGGCGGCCGTCAAGTCGGCGCGCTGATCACCGAGCTCAGCGCGCTATGCCCCGAAGAGGACATCGCCGCCGATATCCTGGCATTCCTGGAGATTTCCAATGACAAGTGCTGGACCCGCGTTAAGGCTTGATGGGCAGGGCAAACCGCTGTGGCTGGTCTGTGAACTGACCTATCGTTGCCCCCTGCAATGCTCGTGGTGCAACAACCCGCTGGAATTCGGCTCCATCACCGACGAGCTGTCCACCGAGGAGTGGAAGCGGGTCCTGGCCGAAAGCCGCGCCCTGGGCAGCCTGCAACTGGGCTTTACCGGCGGCGAGCCCGCGCTGCGCCCCGATCTCGAGGAACTGGTGGCCGAGGCCGACCGGCTGGGTTACTACACCAATCTGATCACCTCCACCGTGGGTCTCAGCGCCGAGCGTCTGGCGCGGCTTAAAGAGGCGGGCCTAAAGCAGATTCAGGTCAGCCTGCAATCCCATGACGCGGCGACCACCAATGCCCTGGTGGGCGCTCCGGTGCACAATCACAAGATCGAGATGATCCGCGAGATCAAGGCCCAGGGCTTTCCCGTGGTGCTGAACATTCCCGTGGTGCGCCAGAACATCGCCCATGCCACCGCCTTCCTGGAACTGGCCCTGGAACTGGGTGTCGATTACGTCGAGTTCGCCAATGTCCAGTATTACAACTGGGCCCTGGTCAACCGCGACGAACTGATGCCGACCCTGGAGGAGCTCAAGGCCTCGGAAGCCGCCATCAACGCCTTCCGCGAGCGGGTCGGCAAGAAGATGACCGTCTATTTCGTCATCCCCGACTACTATAACGGCCGCCCCAAGGCCTGTATGAACGGCTGGGGCGCCATCATCATGACCATCGCGCCGGACGGTCTGGCCCTGCCCTGTCAGGAGGCCCGAATCCTCAAAGGTCTGGACTTCCCGTCGGTGCGCGATCATTCGGTGGAATGGATCTGGCGGGACTCCCCGGCGTTCAAGACCTATCGCGGCGACGGCTGGATGAAGGAACCGTGCCGGTCCTGCGACGAGAAGGAAAAGGATTTCGGAGGCTGCCGCTGCCAGTCCTATCTGCTGACAGGCGATGCCGCCAATCCTGACCCGGCCTGCTCGAAATCGCCCTTCCACCATATGGTGAATCAGGCGATCATCGAGGCGCACCGGCCCCAGCGCAATTCCCGTCCGCTGGTCATGCGCAAGGCCGGGGCCGCAGGCTAACCCCTTCATCAAGCCCTGTTCGGCAGGAGAATGACCCCGATCATGACGGCACGCCTCAATACATGCATTTCATCTCCTGGTATTGGCGACAATTCCGGCCTTGCTCCCACCATCAGCGTCACGGTGAAGCTGTTCAACAGCCTGTCGCCTTACGCCGGTGGTTCGGCGCCGCTGCGCCTGGACGTGCCTGCCGGAACCGTGATCGGCGAGCTTGCAGCCCGTTTTCATGTGCCTCGGGATAAGATCTTCCTGGTGCTGGTGAACGGCAAGGACGTCACCCGCCAGCTTGGCGCCCCGGTCAATCTGGACCGCGAACTCGACGATGGCGACGAAGTGGCCTTGTCCGGCCCGGTTCCCTATTCCTGGGGCTATGGCGCCCCCATCGTTTAGATGGCCTTAGACCTATTGGCAATTTCGGCCCTGGGCCACCCGGCATAAAGTCGTCTCGTGTATCCCTCTCTCTCCAACCGTGAGGATCTGCCATGAAGTGGGAAAAGCCGGCTTACTGCGATCTGCGCATGGGCTTCGAAGTCACCGCCTACGTTTTCGTGCGCTGAGGATTGGTGGGAAGGGAGTTCGCACAGGCTCCCTTCCCATGGCCCTTGTCGAGAAGAGCCGCTCTATGACTCCTCCTCCCTTCCCGCACCGCTGTATCCTTGATTCCATTGGCGGGACACTGGCCTGCGGCCTGGCTCTGAGTCTGGTGGCGGGAATCGCCCTGCGCCTGATGGCCCTGGGCCATCCGTGATGGCCCTTTCCTCCGCCCTGATCGATCTGGCCCTGCGCTGGATTCATGTGGGCGGCGCCCTGATATGGATCGGGCACAATTACGCCAATTTCATCTCGCGCCCCCATTTCGTCCCCTTCGCCGGGGACGGTTCGGGGCTTGATCCGACGGGCCATGACTTCCAGGCCCGCCTGGCGCGCGAACACGGGACTTTCCGCTGGGCTTCGGTGGTGGTGTGGTGCACCGGTCTGGCCATGCTGGCCCGCGCCGGTATCGTGACCGAGGCGCTGAGCCTGTCGGGCGCCGCCGCTCCCATCGGCCTTGGCTTTTGGATCGGGACCCTGATGGTCGCCAATCTCTGGCTGGTCCTGTGGCCCCACCAGAAGAAGGTCCTTGGCTTCGTCGCCGCCCCTTTCGAAGAACGGGTGAGATGCTCGCGGGTGACGTTCCTGTCGGCCAGGGTCAACACCTTGCTGTCCATCCCGCTGCTTGGGCTGATGGTCGGCGGGGCGCACGGCCTTCTCCTGAACTGAGGGCGCCCCATCCATGCCCCCCAATGAACGCGCACCGTACAACCGCGGAAATACTATTCTGCGCCAGGGCATGGTACATTCGGCGAAACCGCCGGGAGCCAACAGGCGGAGCGAGGGAGCGCGCGCGGAGGTGAATTCCGCCGAATACGGAGTGAAGCGCGGGTTCAGTCAGGCAGCGGACGCCCACCAGGCCGTGACGGAACTGCGCGCCCAGATCGACCAGCCCGACACGGCGCTGGTGCTGTTGTTCTGCTCGCCCGCCTACGACCTCGAGCAATTGGGCCCGGCCATCGCCGAGGCCTTTGGCGATACGCTGACGCTGGGCTGCACCACGGCCGGTGAAATCACCCCACAGGGCTATTGCACCGGATCGCTGACCGGCCTGTCCCTCAACCGCGATGCCTGCCATGCCGACGCGGTGCATATCGACCGCCTGTCCGAATTCGCCTTCAGCCATGGCCTCGATTCCGTGCGCGAGGTTCTGGCCCGCATGGCCCAGACCGAGGGGCCCGATTTCGCCAGCGGAACCTTCGCCATGCTGATGATCGACGGCATGTCCAGCGCCGAGGATTCGGTCCTGTCCGCCCTGCATGCCGGGTTGGGGGAAATCCCCCTGTTCGGTGGCTCGGCCGGTGACGACCTCGAGTTCCGGCGCACCTGGGTCTACAAGGACGGCTGTTTCCATTCGGATATGGCGGCCCTGGTCCTGGTCCACACCCCTTATCCCTTCCGGGTGTTCAAGACCCAGCATTTCGTCGGCTCGGACACCAAGATGGTGATTACCGGCGCCGATCCGCTGCACCGCATCGTGACCGAGATCAACGCCGAACCGGCCGGACGCGAATTCGCCCGCATGCTGGGCATGGAAGTGGAAGAGCTGACCCCCATGATCTTCGCCACCCATCCGGTGGTGGTGCGGGTGGGCGGCGCCGATTACGTCCGCTCCATCCAGAAGGTCAATCCCGACGGCTCGCTGTCCTTCTTCTGCGCCATCGACGAGGGTCTGGTCCTGTCGGTGGCCCAGACCGTGGAGCCCTACGACAATCTGGCCCAGGTCTTCGACGATCTTCAGGCCGAGATCGGGCCGCCGCAGTTGATCATCGGCTGCGAATGCGTGCTGCGCTCCTTGGAAATGGAGCGGACCCAGATGAAAAAGCGCATGGGCGAGTTGCTGATCGCCAATAACGTGGTCGGCTTCAACACCTATGGCGAGCAGTTCAACGCCATGCACGTCAATCAGACCTTCACCGGCGTGGCCTTGGGCCGCACCCGGCGATGACGGCGCCCCCCGAATCCGCTGCCGCCGAGGCTGCTGAACTGGCTCGGCTGCGGACCGAGAACGAGAAGCTGCGCAAGATCAATAAGGTTCTGATGGACCGTGTCGAGCGCGCCACCGACTGGCAGGGCAACGCCTTTTCCCTATTCCAAGCCTCCATCGTCCTGGAAGGGCGGGTCGAGGAACGGACCATTCAGTTGGAAGCCGCCCTGCGCCAGCTGGAATCGGTCAATGCCGACCTGTCGCGGGCCAAGGAAACCGCCGAGAAGGCTCAGCAGCGCCTGCGAGATGCCATCGAGACCGTCCCGGAAGGCTTCGCCCTTTTCGATTCCGATGACCGGCTGGTGCTGTGGAACAGCAATTACGTGGGCCTGCTCAAGGTCCTGGGCCAGAATGTCCGGGTCGGCACCCCCTTCGCCGAGGTGATCCATACCGCCGTCGCCAACGGCGCCATCCGCGACGCCATCGGCCGCGAAGAGGAATGGGCGGCCGAGCGCATCGCCTATCACCATCATCCCGGCCGCTCGTATATCTACCGCCTCAATGACGGCCGGTGGGTCCAGGTCAACGAACGCCGCACCCAGGAAGGCGGCACCGTCTCGCTATATACCGACATCACCGAAATCAAGGAGATGGAGGAAAAGCGGCGCGAACGCGAACTGGCGGAAAAATCCGTCCTGCTGCAAGCCACCCTGGAAAGCCTGACCCAGGGCGTCGCGGTGTTCGATCGCAGCCTGAGGCTGGTGGCCTGGAACCAGCGCTATATCGATCTGCATCGCTTCCCCGACGGGCTGGTGCACGAAGGCACCCATTATTCCGAAGTGTTGCGGATCAATGCCGAGCGGGGCGAATACGGCCCCGGCGATCCGCTCGATTATGTGGCGGGCCGCATCGCGGCGGCCTTGACCAACCTTCCCCGCGCCTTCGAGCGGCAATTGTCCGACGGCCGCATCGTCGATGTGGCCAGCAACCGCATGCCCGATGGCGGCTTCGTCAACACCTATAGCGAGATCACCGAACGCAAGCTGGCCGATATCAGGCTGCGCGATTCCGAACATCGCCTGAAGATCGCCGCCCGTGAACTGCAACAGGCCAACGAATCCCTGGAACGCCGGGTTGATCAGCGCACGGCGGAACTGAGCGCCGCCAATCAGGCGCTGCATCTGGCCAAGATTTCCGCTGAACTGGCCAATGCCTCCAAGACCAAGTTCCTGGCCGCCGCCAGCCACGACCTGCATCAACCCCTCAACGCCGCGCGCCTGTTCGTGGCCGCCCTGGCGGAACATGACGGCATGGACCGCAATAACCGCGATCTGGTGTCCAGCATCGACAACGCCCTGGAAGCCATCGACGGTCTGTTGCGGGCTTTGTTCGATATTTCCAAACTGGACGCAGGCGTGATGACCGCCGATTTCGCCGATTTCGAAGTCGCCCCCCTGCTGGATCAGTTGCGCAAGGAATACCTGCCCCAGGCCCGCGACAACGGCATTGATCTCAGGGTCATGCCCTGCCGGGCCGCCATTCGCAGCGATCCGCGCCTGCTGGCCCGGATTCTGCGCAACTTCCTGTCCAATGCCCTGCGCTATACCGAGAAGGGCCGGATTCTGCTGGGCTGCAAGCGCAGCGGCAACCGCCTGCTCATCGGCGTCTGGGATTCCGGTATCGGCGTGCCCGAGGAAAAGCTGGCCGAGATTTTCCAGGAATTCCAGCAGGTCGCACTGCCCGGCCGCCGCCGGGAAAAGGGCATGGGCCTGGGACTGGCCATCGTCGAGCGCATCTCGCGCCTGCTCGACCATCCCATCACGGTGCATTCGCGCCTGGGCGTGGGCTCCAGCTTCTCCATCAGCGTGCCGGTGGCCGAACGCGCCACCATGGAAGCGCTGCCCAGCCAGGTGGCGACCATGGCCGCCGACCGCGATGCGCTGGGCGGCCTGTCCGTTCTGGCCATCGATGACGATCCCAGCGGGCTCGAGGCCATTACCGCCCTGCTCAGCGCCTGGAAATGCCGGGTCACCCCCATCCGGTCACGGGCGGACCTGCAGATCTGGCTGGCGGCGGATCAACCGGCACCGCAACTGGTGATCGCCGACTACCATCTGGGCGACGGCAGCAACGGCGTCATGCTGATCGGTGAGTTGCGGGTCCGCTTCGGCAACGGACTTCCCGCCTTCGTGGTCACCAGCGACCGGACCCCGGCCTTGCGGGCCAGTCTCAAGGAGCTGGGGCTGTCCATGCTGCCCAAGCCGGTCCAGCCCGCCCGTCTGCGGGCCCTGATTTCCCATCTGACTCGAGGCGCGAGAGGGCTTCAGTAAGCCCGCGCCGTGTTCTGGGCAGTCATCCGCGCGCCGCCCTCATCGTCTTCGATCCGCTTGGTCTTGATCACCGCCTGGGTGCGGGAATGAACCCGCAATTTGCGCAGCACCGAGGAGACGTGGACCTTCACCGTGGTATCGGAAACCTGCAATTCATAGGCGATCTGCTTATTGGAGCACCCCCGAACCAAGGCTTCCAGCACCATGCGCTCGCGCACGGTCAAGGTATCGACCCTTTCGCCGGATTCCGAGCGGCGGCGTCCCTTGGCATCCACCAGCGGCGGATAGGTGCTTCCGTCAAGGACCACGGCGATGGCCTGCAACATCTCTTCTCGGGTCAGGGATTTGGAAATGAAGCCAGCGGCGCCGCAGACCAGGGCGTGGAAGGCCACCGCCGCCGATTCCACCGATGAAAACAGAATCACCGGGACATCGGGCGCCGCGATGGACAGGCGCACCAGTCCGGTCAGCCCATCGGAATCACTCAGCGCCTGATCCACCAGCATCAGGCGGACGCCATCACCGGCAGCCAGCACGTCGAGAACGTCGGCAACGCTGGCCGCCTCCAGGCACCTGGCGGAGGGCAGCGCCACCTCCATCAAGGTGCGCAGAACCTCGCGGAACAGCGGATGACGATCAGCGACCAGGACCAGCATCGACCCACCTTGTCTAAGGGTCATGGACGACGGCCCGGACCCGGCTTTCATGGCGGCGATTATCGGCAAGCCCGTCCGTCACGCCTATTGGCAATTGGTCCATTGCCCAGGCCATCGCCGGGCGGGGGCTCGTGCCCATAAGTCGAATACTCCCGGCTTTAGGGCCATGCCATATTGGCCCCATGACTGCGGAGGTCCACGAGTTGGGCATGGCGTGCACAGATCGCGGCGGCGTGATCCCCCCGGCCCTGCTCGGCCAGGCGGGCATAGCCCTGTCCGCCGCGCTTCATCTGGCCGCCGCCATGATTCTTCTCGATAAAGCGGTACCGGCACCGCCCGAGGAATTCCCGGCATCCATGGTCGTCGAGATCGCTTCCGAAGCGCCCCGCCCCCAGGAATCCCCTCATGCGGCGCCAAGGGCGGAGCCCGAGGCCCAGCCCCCTGCTCCCACGCCGAAACCTGCGGCGGCCAGGGTCCGAACCAAACCGGCCACGCCGCCGCCCGCGGCCCCTGGCGGCCCAGCCGTCTCCGCCGCGCCTTTTCCCCAGGGCGAGACCGCCCCGGCCATGGAGGCCGCCGCGCCGCCGATCTCGGCCCCGCCCCCCAAGACGGCAGAGGCGTCTTCGATCAGTTACGGCGTCTATGCCGGGCGCCTGCACGACCTCATCGCCCGCCATCGCGTCTATCCGCCGCAATCCCTCCGGCGGCGGGAAGAGGGAGATGTGCGCCTGCGCATCCTGATGGGACAGGACGGGCGTCTGCTCGATATCGTCAATCTCGCGGTCGCCTCGGTTCATCTGACCCAGGCCGCCCGCCAGGCGGTGGAACAGGCGGCCCCGTTCGATCCTCCCCCCACATCCGGCGAAGGCACGCATCAAATCGCTTTCGACGTCACCGTGATGTTCAGGCTCCGGTAACGCAGCCCTCGGCGTGGGGCAAATGAATGGTTACCGCCGTCCCGCCCCCCAATTCGCTGTCCACGACAATGGCGGCCTGATGCAGGTCGATGATGCGCTTGACGATATAGAGCCCGAGACCGGCACCCCGGACCCCGTTCACCAAGGTCGAGCGGAAGTATTTATGGAAAATAAGGTCCTTGTCGTCGGGCGATATGCCGACTCCATGATCCTGGACGCGGATGGATAGTCCCGTCCCCCTCCGATCCAGGCTGACGGTGACCGGCTTATCCGATGGCGAATATTTGATGGCGTTGTCCAAGAGATTGGAAACCGCAATCCGCAGCAGAGCGCCATCCGCCACAACAACGAGAGGCGCGTCACCGCCACAGAAAGAGATCCGGCCCGGCATGGCACTGGCGAAATCGCGGCACAGATCCCCGATCAGGGCCGCCATATCCGTCGGCTGGGCGTGCAGGATCATCTCACCCGCGTCAAGGCGCTCGTCGGTCAGACAAACGTCCAGTAGGGCGGTAAGCCGTCCCACCGCGCGGTGAATCTTGCCGACCTCCTCCCTGGAGTCTTGGCCAAGCTCTCCTTGCAGCGACAGCAATTGGCCCGATGCGCCGATAATGGCCAGGGGAAGTCGGAATTCGTGGGAAACCATGCCCAGAAAATTGCGAAGCTCGAGGCGCATACGATGCTCGCCCTCGGCAGCGGCCTCCGCCCGACGTTTGGCTTCGCTCAGGCAATGGTTGGCGGCTTCCAGGTCGCGGGTACGCTCGGAGACCCTCTGGTTCAGGTCGGCATTGGCTTGCCGCAGATCGGATTCCGCCTGGACCAATCTGCGGACTGCCCGTGACAGCCGATCGGCCATGGCGATGAATCCATCGTCCAGCCGGTCGATCTCATCCCCGTCCTTGCGGATGGGCCGGTCACCGTCGAGGGACGGCAGATTCATCTGGGGCGCAAGATTCTCCATGCGTCCCTCAAGCCGCACCAGACGCTCGGTCACCAGCTTGCGAAACAGCAGCAGCATGAAGCCCGCCACCAGGAAGGTCTTGATTGCGTTGCTCCCCACCTGGACCAGAGCGCGCTTCGCCACGCGAAGATAAATGGAATCCAGACTGGCCTGGACCGTCAGGGTTCCCAGCGGCCGACGGGAACCGTTGGCGTCATAATCTAACGCATAGACGCGTTCCACCGCTGGCGATGAAGGGGTTCCCAAACTCCAGAGGGAGTCTCGGGTCACGGTGACGATGGAGGCGGCCTCGATGTCGGGCAAATCGACCAGAGCCTTCAGCCCCAGTTGAATTTGCCGGTCATTGAACGTCCAGACACCGGCGGCGAAAGACGGCAACAAGACCCTGACCTCGTCCAGACGGCGCTCGAGATCCTCGACCTGCTGGCGATAGTCGGAAAACAGCTGTACCACGGTGATGATCAGCGTCGCGACCGAACTGAATAGGATGGTGAGAACCACCATCCTGACGCCCACCCGCCGCTTCCCATGGACGCTAAACCAGGCCAAGGCGGCTAGTCCCCAGCCATCAGAGCCCGAATATTCATGGCCTTGACCAGCTTTTCCAGCCGAGCCATGGTCGCCGCCGCATCGGGATAGGTCTTGGACAGGACCAGATAGACCGGTGTGCGGCCGATGACCCGCGAATCCAGAGTGGCGATGGGACGATAGGACAGGGAATCCCGCGCATTGGCCTCGTAGGACAGCAGGTATTCCGCCCGTCCGGCGGCCAGCATGCGAAAGGCGGAATCAAGGTTTTCCGCGACTTCGAGCTCCACCCGATTGGCCGGGTCCCGGAAATAGGAAATCATCCCGGCATAGGTATAGCCGTTGACGACGATCAGGCTGTGCCCGGCAAGGTCCTCCTTGCGCGCGACCGGAGCGGTACCGCCCAGGAAATAGACCCTTGGCTCCTGAACGATGACCGGCTCCGAACTGACCAGGCAACACTCGTCCAGGAAGGGCATGCGCACCAGCATGGAAAAATTGAAACTTCCATCCTGCAAGCCCTTGACCAGCCTCGGGGCTGGGTAGGAGGCTCCCTTCCAGGGAATGCCCGCGGCGGCGAACAGCGAGCGCGAGACGCGGTACAGGGCGCCGTCCAGCCTGCCCTTGGCCGTGGTGTAGGCCATGGGCGGCGCATCATTGAAGGCGGCGACGATGACAGCCGGACCGACCGAATCACTTGTTTCGGCTGCGGCGAATGCCCCGCGCGTCGTAACAGCCGCGAGAAACAAGAGGATCAGGACGGAGGAACGCAATCTGCCAACCATTCGGAAATGGGCACCGACCATAAGGCGGCCCGGCCTCAAGGATCATGGAAATATTATATGGCCGAACCCGTGTCTGTCGATGGCCGGTTCAGCCTCGCCACAGATGAGAACGGCCGAGCAGTTTCCTGCCCGGCCGTCGGCATTTCGGTCAGTGAAAGCCTAACGCTTCATGATGGTCTGGCCGGCATAGCGGGCGGCCGAGCCCAGAAGCTCCTCGATGCGGATCAGCTGGTTGTACTTGGCGATACGGTCGGAACGCGACAGCGAGCCGGTCTTGATCTGGCCGCAATTGGTGGCGACCGCCAGATCGGCAATGGTCGAATCCTCGGTCTCGCCCGAACGATGGCTCATGACGGCGGTGTAGCCCGCCTTATGGGCCATATCGACGGCTTCCAGGGTCTCGGACAGGGTGCCGATCTGGTTGACCTTGACCAGGATGGAATTGGCCAAGCCCTTGTCGATGCCCATGGACAGACGCTCGGGGTTGGTGACGAACAGATCGTCGCCCACCAGCTGCACCTTGGCGCCCAGCGCGTCGGTCAGCAGTTCCCAGCCCACCAGATCGTCCTCGGCGCAGCCGTCTTCGATGGAGATGATGGGGTAAGAGCCCACCAGCTTGGCGTAGAACTTGACCAGGCCCTTCTGGTCGTAGGTCTTCTTGGCGCCCGCCATGACATACTTGCCCTCCTTGAAGAACTCGGAGGAGGCGCAGTCCAGCGCCAGCATGATGTCGTCGCCCGGCTTGTAACCGGCGGTCTCGATGGACTTCATGATGAAGTCCAAGGCCATCTCGGCGCTCTTCAGGTTGGGCGCGAAGCCGCCTTCGTCACCCACATTGGTGTTGTGACCGGCATCCTTCAGGGTCTTCTTCAGGGCGTGGAACACTTCGGCGCCCATGCGGATGGCCTCGGAGCACGACGAGGCGCCCACCGGCATGATCATGAATTCCTGAATGTCGATGGGATTGTCGGCATGCGCGCCGCCATTGATGATGTTCATCATGGGAACCGGCAGGATGGAGGCGAAGGCGCCGCCCACATAACGGTACAGCGGCAGGCCCGATTCCTCGGCCGCGGCCTTGGCGGCGGCCAGGGACACGCCCAGGATGGCATTGGCGCCCAGGCGGGACTTGTTGGGGGTGCCGTCCAGATCGATCATGGTCTTGTCGATGAGGATCTGGTCTTCCACATCCATGCCCGACAGGGCGTCGTAGATCTCGCCGTTGACCGAGTCACAGGCCTTCTGCACACCCTTGCCCAGATAACGCTTCTTGTCGCCGTCGCGCAGTTCGCAGGCCTCGTGAACGCCGGTGGAGGCGCCCGACGGAACGGCGGCGCGGCCGATCACGCCGGTCTCCAGCACGACGTCGACCTCGACGGTGGGGTTGCCGCGCGAATCCAGAATTTCGCGGCCGTGGATATCGATAATGGCGGTCATCGGAACTCTCCCCTGGGAATTATTGGGATCAGTCTAAGGAAACGGGATAGGACTTGGCGGTGGCGTCGAGCTTCATCAGCACGTCGACCAGGGCTGGCATATCCTTCAAAGCGATCATGTTGGGGCCGTCGGACGGCGCATGATCGGGATCGGGATGGCATTCGATGAAGACACCGGCGACGCCGATGGCGACGGCGGCACGGGCCAGGACGGGAGCGAAGCGGCGGTCGCCGCCCGAGGAATTGCCCTGTCCGCCCGGCGACTGTACTGCATGGGTGGCGTCCATGATCACCGGCCAGCCAGTCTTACCCATGATGGGCAGGCCGCGCATATCGGTGACCAGGGTGTTATAGCCGAAGCTGGCCCCGCGCTCGGTCAGCAGGATGCGCGAATTGCCGGTGCTTTCGATTTTGGCGGCCACATTGGCCATGTCCCAGGGCGCCAGGAACTGGCCCTTCTTGACATTGATCACCGCCCCGGTGCGCCCGGCGGCGACCAGCAAATCGGTCTGGCGGCAGAGGAAGGCGGGAATCTGCAACACGTCCACCGCCTTGGCGGCGATGACGCATTGTTCCTCGGTATGGACGTCGGTCAGCACCGGCAGACCGAACTTGGCCTTGATCTCGGCGAAGATGGGCAGGGCCTTGTCCAATCCCACGCCGCGACGGCCTGCCAGCGAGGTGCGATTGGCCTTGTCGAAGGATGATTTGTAGATCAGCGAGATCCCGGCCTCGGAAGCGACGGTCTTCAGCGCCTCGGCGCATTCCAGGGCGTGGTCGCGGCTTTCCATCTGGCAGGGACCGGCGATCAGCACCAAAGGCAGATCGTTGCCGAGAATGACATCATTGACGGCAACGTGATGGCGGGTCTGGGTCATGGAGCGGGCCTCTAGACGAGACGCGACTGACGGACCGCCGCCGCGATGAAGCTGGTGAACAGCGGATGCGGATCGAAGGGCTTGGACTTGAGTTCCGGGTGGAACTGAACGCCGACGAACCACGGATGATCCGGAATCTCGACGATCTCGGGCAGCACACCGTCGGGCGACAGGCCGGAGAAGGACAGACCCGTCTTCTCCAGATCGGCCCGATAACCCATATTGACCTCGTAGCGATGCCGATGGCGCTCGGAAATGCGGCCCTGGCCGTAGATCTCGCGCACGCGCGAGCCCTGCTTCAGGTCGCATTCATAGGCGCCCAGACGCATGGTGCCGCCCAGATCACCGGACGCGGCCCGCTTTTCCAGCATATTGCCCTTCATCCACTCGGTCATCAGGCCGACCACGGGATTGTCGCAGGGGCCGAACTCGGTGGAACTGGCATCCTTGTAACCGGCCAGATTGCGCGCCGCCTCGATCACCGCCATCTGCATGCCGAAGCAGATGCCGAAATAGGGAACCTTGCGCTCGCGGGCGAAGCGCACCGCCTCGACTTTGCCGAAGGCGCCGCGCTCGCCGAAGCCGCCGGGCACCAGAATGCCGTCACAGGGCTCCAGATGCTGGACCACGTCGCCCTGTTCGAAGATCTGGCTGTCGATCCAGTTCAGGTTGACACGCACGTTATTGGCGATGCCGCCGTGGTACAGCGCCTCGGCCAGAGACTTATAACTGTCGAGCAGGCTGATATACTTGCCGACCACCGCGATGGTGACCTCGCCCTCGGGCTGGCGGATGCGCTCGACGATGGTGGTCCAGCGCTTCAAATCCGGCATGGGCGCGTCCAGGCCGAAATGGCGGCAGACGACGGCATCCATGCCCTGCTCGTGATAGGAAACCGGCACCTGATAGATGGAATCCACGTCCAGCGCCGGAATGACCGCGGCAGGCGCCACGTTGCAGAACAGGGCGATCTTCTTGCGGTCGCCCTCGGGGATCTCCCGGTCACAACGGCACATCAGCATGTCCGGCTGGATCCCCACCGACAGCAATTCCTTGACCGAATGCTGGGTGGGCTTGGTCTTCAACTCGCCCGCAGAGGGGATATAGGGCACCAGGGTCAGATGCACGAACATGGTGCGCGCCCGGCCCAGTTCGTTGCCCAACTGGCGGATGGCTTCCAGGAAGGGCAGGCTTTCGATATCGCCCACCGTGCCGCCGATCTCGCACAGACAGAAATCCTCGTCCGTCAGATCGCTTTTGACGAATTCCTTGATGGCGTCGGTGACATGGGGAATCACCTGGACGGTGGCGCCCAGATAGTCGCCGCGCCGTTCCTTGGCGATCACATTGGAATAGATGCGCCCGGTGGTGATGTTGTCGCTCTTGCGCGACGCCACGCCGGTGAAGCGCTCGTAATGGCCCAGGTCCAGGTCGGTCTCGGCACCGTCATCGGTGACATAGACCTCGCCATGCTGGTAGGGACTCATGGTCCCCGGATCCACGTTGAGATAGGGATCGAGCTTGCGCAGGCGGACCTTGAAGCCACGCGCCTGGAGCAGCGCCCCCAGCGCCGCCGAGGCCAGGCCCTTGCCAAGCGAGGAAACCACACCACCGGTGATGAAGATGAAACGGGTCATCGGACTTTCGCCCTCGCTTTTCGTTTCCCCAAACGCCGTGCCCGCCCCTTGGCCGGGCGGCGACGCCCCCTTGAAATCTTGGTCCGACGGACCCTAGCGCGACAGCGGTGCGCTGGGAGCCGCAGGCTCGACCGGAGCCGCCGGAGCGGCGGGAACGGCCGTGGTCTCGTTCAGCTTGTCGAAGGGCGAGCCGCCGCCGGTCCGCGAATTGGCCAGCAGGGCCAGCCCTAGGCTGGTCACGAAGAACGCCGCCGCCACGATGCCGGTGGTCCGCGTCAGCAGATTGCCAGCCGCCCGGCCAGTCATCAGCCCGCCACCGCTGCCGCCGCCGATGCCCAGGGCCCCGCCCTCCGAGCGCTGAAGCAGGATCACGCCCACCAGCGTCACGGCGAGGATCAGGTGAATGACGAGGATGATCGGAAAGACGTCCATGGATGAGCCACCGGATAATTAGCCGCCCAGAACCAGGCCCCATACGGAACCGGCCAGAGGGCGCGAAGGATTTGTTGCAGGCGTTTTTAGCCCCGGAGAGGGAGGAAGGCTAGTGCAAAGTTCCTTCCCCGCACCTCTTATCCTCAGCTTTCGCACATACACCTGTCATCCCAGGAGGCTGACGATAGTGTTCCGTGCTGTTGACGCTTCGCCGTCCCAGCCAGCAGATTCACCACGAAGGCACGAAGGCATGAAGGAAAAAAGAAGGAGAATTCGATCTCTTCTTCATGCGCCTTCGCGCCTTCGTGGTTCAGCAGCGCAAGCCGTTTCCCACCAACCGGGATCTTCAGCAGCTCTCGGCGATGGCCCAGAAATCCGCCACCTTGAGCGCCGCGCCGCCGATCAGGCCGCCATCCACATCGGGCAGGGCCAGCAATTCCTTGGCGTTGTCCGGCTTCATGGAACCGCCGTAGAGGATGCGCATCTTGCCCGCCTCGGCCGCGCCCACCAGCTTGACCAGTTCGGCGCGGATAGCGGCATGCACTTCCTGCGCCTGGGCGGGCGTGGCGACCCGGCCGGTGCCGATGGCCCAGACCGGCTCATAGGCGATAACCGTATTGGCGGCATTGGCGCCTTCGGGCAGGGAGCCGTTGAGCTGGGAGCGGTTGACCTCGATGGTCTGGCCCGCATCGCGCTGGGCCAGGGTCTCGCCGATACAGACGATGGCCACCAGGCCCGCGCTCAGGGCGGCGGCGGCCTTGGCCTTGACCACATTGTCGGTCTCGGCGTGATCGGTGCGGCGCTCGGAATGGCCGACGATGGCGTATTTGCAGCCCAGATCGGCCAGCATGGCGGGCGAGGTGTCGCCGGTATGAGCGCCCGAGGTCTTGGCGTGGCAATCCTGGCCACCCACCGCCAGCTTGGACCCGGCCAGGGCATCGGCGACGGGGGCGATCAGGGTAAAGGGCGGACAGACCAGCATGTCGCAATTGGGCGAGGCCGACGCCAGCTTGTCGGCCAGGCCCTTGGCCAGCGCCAGACCATCGGCCTTCAGCCCGTTCATCTTCCAGTTCCCGGCGATCAGCTTGCGTCGATTGGTCATGGCGGACTCTCCCCTTGCCTCAAGCGAAATGACTGCGCGCCATATACCACCAGAAAGGCTGGGGCGGCTACCCGGCTTTTCCGAAGGAGCACCAGAAGCCCGGCGCACCCCGGTGCAGGTCGATATCGATCCGAATTTCGGTCAGGCCAGTCTCGGCCGCCAGGGCCCGAAGATAAGGGCGGCTATGGGCGAACTCGCCGGGCTCCATTTCGGCGATCTCCATATCATCGCCCACCGGATCCACGGAGAATGCAAATACCCCGCCCGGCGACAACAGCCGCGCCACATTCGCGAACACTTTGCGCAGGTCAGGAAGATAACAAAGGACGCCAGCCGACATCACCGCGTCGAAAGGCTCCTCCAAACCGGCCATGACCTCCACCAGATCGCCGCACAACAAGGAGGAATAGGCCCCCCGCGTCCGCGCCCTGGCAAGCATGTCGGGGGAAATGTCGATTCCCACCAGCCTGTCCGGCTTCTGGGGCAAGGCCTGACTCAGCAACCCGCTGCCGCACCCCAATTCGAGGACGGAGTCCGGCATGGCCTCGGGGCGCGCATCCTGCACAAGCCTTACCAGCCGCGCCGAGAAATAGTGATGCAGGGGATTGTCGTCATAGGATTGCGATAGGGCGGCGTACTCTCCGACGAAATCGCGCGCAACGGCCTCCGTCGACGCCCAAGCCCGGCCCAGTCGGCTATACATGCTGACCGCCTCTTCCCCCCGTCCCGAGCGGACCAAGGCGGATGCGCCGTTGTGCAAGGCAGGCCTGAAATGGGGATCGAGCGCCAAAGCCTTGCCCAGAATCTCCAAGGCCCGGTCGAAACGCTCCATCAAAAGGTTGGCATAGCCCCATTCGCCCAGAAACGCCAATTCATCGCCGATATGAGGCCAGACAACGGAACACACATGATCAATGTCGGGAAAGCGGCGCATCGCGCCCAGCACCTTGATCAGCCCCATCACGTTATCGGGCGTGCATTGCCGCTGCGCCACCTGATGGAGGAAAGGCAGCGCCGCCTCATGGTCCCCCGAATTGGCCAGGACGATCCCAAGGGCACGCATGACCTGAATGTCGTCCGGTATGAAAGCGTGCAACTGCCGCAGAAGCGAAAGGGCCGTCTCGTACTCTCCGCGCACCGCATGCATGGAGGCAATCCGCAACACCTCATCAGGTGTCATCTCAACCTTGCTCACCGCACCGCCCCATGGCCCCCAAAGTTGGGCGAAGTGTGGGCGCGGGCATCGCCGCACGCAAGAGCAATCTACAACGAATAGGACTCATGACCGGAGTTACAACGGGCCGGGCGGCGCGCTTGGCCTAGACCGGCCCCGCCGGATCCTGGTTCAAGGCCCGGATATGGATGCAATGGCGTCGGTTCAGCCCGATACGCACAAGCTCTGGGGATCGACGGAGAATTGCTGTTGCAATTGTTCCATCAATATCCGGTCGACAACATCCACGTGACCGCGCCACCACTGCTCGATCATATGCGGCATATCCGCCGAGAGTTCGCCGGAAAGATCGCGGATCTCCATCAGCCGCTCCACACGGGTCAGGAATTGCTCGTGGGCCTGCCGATGGACCGAGGCTTCGGAATATGACGGGCAAAGATCCATCAACGCCTCCTCGCGGGCGAAATGCCCTCGGGAATAATCGCTGAGGCGCCGCAGAATGCGGATCGCTTCGTCTCCGACCTCGGCCGCGGCAAAATAGCACCGGAGACTGGAGAGCATCACAGCCATCTCGTCATGCTCGGCGGACAGTTCCGCCTCTACCCTGGCAATGGTCGCCCGCCACTGATTACGCCCCATTTCGCGGTCCCTCCGGCCATCCTAGCTTCGTCGGACAATACGTACTAAATATGACCAAAGTTTTTGCGATATGTGGCGGAACGGTAAATGCACGCTTCTTTCGGGCAGGCATCGTACCGAACAAAAAAGGACGGAGCCGTTTTCCGGCCCCGCCCCTTGCCATGTCGCCTGGATCGCTCTCAGACCTGAGGGCTTTTCGCCAGATAGACGGCGCGCTTCTTGAGTGAACACGAGAAGGAAAGCATGAAGCGCAGCGCTTCCTGGGTTTCCTTCTGCGACAGCATGCGCATGGTGCCGAGCAGGCCGCCACCACCGCCGGGAATGTTGCAGGAATCGATGGCGTCTTCCATGGCGCCCTTGGCCTCGTGAGCCAGGGTGGCCAGGTCCTCGGTTCCCAGATTGTTGGCCATGTGCTCGATGAAGGAGAAGGCGCGGTCCACCATGGAATCGGTGGCCGCCGAGCGCATGGCGTGGATCATGAACAGGGCATCGATCACCGTTTGCAGGGCACCGGTGCGCTGCAAAGTGCCGACGGCGTCAAGCAAGGAGATGATCCCTTCCTTGACGTCGGGCTCGTTGAGCTTGTCCACCACTTCCAGCGCATTGCCGGCGGTGCTGGTCAGGCGCTCGACCATGGAATCGGACAAAGCGTCCTTTACCCCTTGGGCCAGGCGGGCCATGTCGTTGGGCAGTTCGTTCATGACGCCCCTCCTAGAGCAGGCCGCGGGCCGACAGCCAGTACAGTCGGTTATAGGCAAGCTTGAACCAGTGGATCATCTGGGACGGCGGACCCGGATTGGGTGGCGTGGTGTAGTTGAACCACACATAGGTGCCGCTGCCCAGACCGGTCTCGACGAAGCAGAACACCTTGCCGTCATATTCGCGGGCGAAGGTCCCCTCCTGACAGAGCGACACCAGATTGTCGATGGTGACGTCGGCCTCGAAATGGGCGGTGGACCCGGCCTTGGAGATGGGAATATTGGTGGTGTCGCCGACCACGAAGACATTGGTCGAGCCCTCGCGGTGCAGGGTCTTGGTGTTGGTCGGCACCCAGCCGCCCTTGCCCAGACCCGAATCGTCGATCACCTGCGAGCCCTGGTGGGGCGGAATGGTGATCAAAAGGTCATAGGGCAGTTCCGAGCCTTCCATGGACTTCAGCGTCTTCTTCTCGGGATCGACGCTTTCCGTGTTGAAGAAGGTCTCGGACTTGATGCCCAACTTCTCGAATTCCGGCTTGGCCCAATGGGCGACGGGTTCGAGGGCGTGCAGACGGCCGATGGGATAGGTGTAGGTCAGCTCGGTCTTGTCCCACAGGCCCTTGGCCTTGAGGAAGTCGTGGAGCATGAACACCACTTCCAGCGGCGCCACCGGGCATTTGTGCGGAGCATTGACGTTGACGACGATCTTGCCGCCCTGGAACTCGTTCAAGGCCTTGCGCAGCTTGCGGGCGCCGTCCAGGTCGTAGAACCAATGGCCGCCCTCCGTCATGCCGGGAATGTTCTGCGGCATGATGCGCGAACCGGTGGCCAGGACGAGATAGTCGTACTTGAAGGTACGCCCGGCCTCGGTGGTGACCTGATTCTTCTCCACGTCGATATTCTTGGCCGGATCGACGAAGAAGTTGACGCGCTTGTCCAGGACTTTGCGCTGATCGCGGAACAGTTCCGCCTCGCGCATGCGGCCAAAGGGAATATAGAGCAGACCCGGCTGATACATATGGGTCTCGGTGGTGCCCAACATGGTGATGTTGAGTGCACCGGAACGCAGTTCCGCCCCCATCTGACGGCAGATACCATTGGCGACGATGGTGCCCGAAAGCCCCCCGCCGACGATCAGAATCGTCTTCGACATGAACTCCCTCCCTACGAGAGTATTGATGTAGCAATATTTAATCCATGCCGTCTTCGCGGCATTTGCCCCGCCTTTAAGGCGGAATTAGTATGATACTGTACGCCTATTTGGCCTTACGCACCACGACGCTCCAATAGCCGTCATGTTCGGTGGTTTCGACCACGCCATGTCCGACCTTGGCGCACCATGCGGGAATATCGGCGGCAGAGCCCTTGTCCGATGACCACACGTCAACCTCGTCACCGATGGAGGCCAGCTTGAGAGCGGCGATCAGTTCCATCAGCGGACCCGGACAAAAAGCGCCGCGGGCGTCAATCTTCTGGCGTTCGGCCATGATGTTCTTCCTTCTTTGTATGGACGTGGTTCAGATGGTGATGAGTTCGCCGTTCTCGGCATCGGCGAGAAACTTGGTCAGCCCCAAAGGCCCGTCGAACAGGTCCTCGGTCAGGTCCTTGTCCCATTCCCAATGCTTGATATCGAGCACCATGGAACAGACCCACATCTTCATCTCGCCCAGCATCTTGCCCTGGCCGAACAGTTCCACGGCATCCGGTACGTTCTGAGTCTTGAACATCTCGTGGAAGTGACCGCCGTAATAGCGCTCGGCAGGGCTTTTGCCCCGCTGGAAGGCCAGGATGGCGTTCATGGTGACGAACACTTCCACGGGCCGGTCCGAGACGGCGGCGACCGAGGCCACCATGGCGGCCAGCTGGATCTTTTCGTGCTCCCCAGAGCACAGCATCACATAGAGCGGCTTGGACGACATGGGCTCCCCTGCATTCTTATGGTTGGCGCCAGCTTATAAGAACCGGCTTACCTTCGATTTTTATTATATACACAGATTCCAGGGTTTTTCCGCAACAAGATTTCGTCGCCTCGGCGTTGAATATGCCGTTCGATGCGGAACCCGAGACCCCACTTCCATGTTGCGGCCCCCCTGCCCCCTCCTTATTATGCGCGCTGCTCTGCGATGGCCGGTTTCCGGCCCGTCCCAACAACTATTTCCGGACTCGGCCCAATCCATGCTCGACGTATTCCGTACTGCCTCGAAGACCTGGATCGTCAGGTTGCTGTTCGCCCTGCTGGCCCTGAGCTTCGTGGCCTGGGGTGCTGGCGACGTGGTGCGCGGGGGCGTGGGACGCAGCCCGGCCATCGAGATCGGCCACACATCCATGTCGGCCACCGAGGTGATGGGCGAGTTCAAGCGCGAAGTGGAGCGTCTGCAGCCCCTGTTCGGCGGCAAGCTGACCCCTGAGGACGCGCGCAAGATGGGCATGCTGGACCGCACCATCGACTCTCTCATCGCCCGGACCCTGATCGATGAGGCGGCGCGGTCCTTAGGCCTGGCCGCCACCGACGAGACCATTTTGCGCCGCGTGGCCTCCAACCCGGCCTTCAAGGGGCCCACCGGCCAGTTCGAACGCGACATCTTCCGCTCGCGCCTGGCCCGTGTGGGACATACCGAGGACAGCTTCATGAAGGCCGAGCGCACCAATATGGTGCGCAACCAGATGGTGGAAACCGTCGCTGCGGGCATCAGCGCGCCCCAGGCGCTGACCAATCCGCTGCTGGCCTGGCGCGAGGAACGCCGGGTGGCCGAAACCTTCGTGATCAGGGACGAATCCACACCATTGCCCGCCGCGCCCGACGCGGCCAGCCTGGATGCCTATTACAAGGACAATCTCAGCCGCTTCATGGCGCCTGAATACCGGGCGCTGACCGTGCTGCTGCTGCGCCCCGCAGATGTGGCCAACGCCATCGACATCGACGAGGAGATGGTGCGCGAGACCTATCAGCAGCGCATCGAGGAATTCTCCACCCCTGAGCGCCGCACCGTGTCGCAGATCGTGTTCGACGAATCCTCGGCCGCCGCCAAGGCCACCGATATGGTGACCGGGGGCAAGGATCTGGCCGCTGTGGCCAAGGCGCTGAATACCGATATCATCGAACTGGGCATTGTCGAGAAGAACGACCTTCCCGAAGGTCTGGCGGAGGCGGTGTTCAAGCTCCGCGCGGGCGCCACCGGTCAGCCGGTCAAGACCGCGCTGGGCTGGCATGTGGTCAAGGTGACCCAGGTCCAGCCGGGCCGCACCCGGTCTTTCGACGAGGTCAAGGTCCAGCTGGAACAGGATATGCGCAAGGAAAAGGCCACCGACGGCCTGTCCGAGCTTGCCAACCGGGTGGAAGACGCGCTGGGCGGCGGCGCCACCTTGGAGGAGGCGGCCAAGCGCCACAATCTCAAGACCATGAAGATCGCGGCGGTGGATGCCCAGGGACGCGGTGCCAACGGCAAGCCGGTGGCCGATCTGCCCAAGTCCGACCAGTTCCTGGACGTGGCCTTCCACACCGACCAGAACACCGAAAGCCCGCTGACCGAAGTGCCCAATAACGGCTACTTCCTGCTGCGCGTCGATGGCGTCACCGCGCCCGCGCCCCGGCCCCTGGCCGATATCAAGGCCGATGTGGTGGCCACCTGGCAGGCCGAACGCCGCCAGGAACAGGCCCGCGACAAGGCCCTGAAACTGGCCGACCGCATCAAGGCCGGTGAATCGGCCTCCCAGGTGGCGCAATCGGCTGGGGCCAAGCTGGAAACCTCCAAGCCCTTCATCCGCGAGCCGGGCGAGGGCTCCTCCCTGCCCCCCACCATCATCGCCGAACTGTTCAAGGCTCAGCCGGGCGGCGTCGCCACCGCCCCGGTCCAGGGCGGCACCGTGGTGGCCCGCCTCAATTCCGTGATCGCTTTCGACATCAATGCCAATCCCGCCCTGACCCAGGCCGCGCGCCAGCGGGTGTCCCAGGCGGTAGCCACCGATATCGCCGACCAGTACATCGCGGCGCTGAACGCCTCCATCGGTGTCAAGGTCGACCGTCCCCAACTGACCCGCGAAGAGTAGCCTGCCTATCATGACCCATCAGCCCGACTTCTCCGCCTTTGCCGAAGCTTATGACAGCGGCAGGCCCCAGGTGGTCTGGCGGGTTCTGGTGGCCGATCTGGAAACCCCGGTTTCCGCCTTCATGAAGCTGGCGGGGGGACAGCCCAACGCCTTTCTGCTGGAATCGGTCGAAGGCGGCGCGGTGCGTGGCCGCTATTCCATCCTTGGCATGAAGCCCGATCTGCTGTGGAAATGCGTCGGCAACGAGGCCTGGATCAATCGCAACGCCCGATCCAAGACCGGGGAGTTCCAGCCCTGCCCCGTCGCCGCCAAGTCGGGCGCGCTCGACTCACTTCGCGCCCTGGTGGCCGAATGCGGCATCGAAACGCCGCCCCATCTGCCCCCCATGTCGGCCGGACTGATCGGCTATATGAGCTATGACATGGTGCGACTGGCGGAAAAGCTGCCCGACGCCAATCCCGATCCCATCAAGGTGCCCGACGGCATCTTCATGCGCCCCACCATCATGGCGGTGTTCGACAACGTCAACGGCACCCTGACCGCCGTCGCCCCCGTCTGGCCGCGCGCGGGCATGGATGCCCAGGCGGCCTGGGATCTGGCCTGGGAGCGGCTGGAGCATGTGGTGGAATCCCTGGAAAGCCCCCTGCCCCACACCTATCTCGGCTTTCCCAGGAACGAGCATCTGCCCATTCCGGTTCCCAGCGTCTCGCCCGAGCATTACTGCCGCATGGTGGAGAAGGCCCAGGAATACATCGCCGCTGGCGATATCTTCCAGGTGGTGCTGTCCCAGCGCCTGGCGGTGCCCTTCCGGCTGCCGCCCTTCTCGCTCTACCGCTCGCTGCGCCGCCTGAACCCCAGCCCGTTCCTGTTCTTCCTGGATCTGGGCGAGTTTCAGCTGGTGGGTTCCAGTCCGGAAATCCTGGTCCGTCTCAGGGACGACAAGGTCACCATCCGGCCCATCGCCGGAACGCGCCGCCGGGGCAAGACCGCCGCCGAGGACGAGGAACTGGCCGCCGATCTGCTGGCCGATCCCAAGGAACTGGCCGAGCATCTGATGCTGCTGGATCTGGGCCGCAACGATGTGGGCCGGGTGGCCTCCATCGGCTCGGTCGAGGTCACCAAGAAGATGGGTGTGGAATACTATTCCCACGTCATGCACATCGTCTCCAACGTGGAAGGCAAGATCCGCGAGGGCTGCGACGCCATGGACGCCCTGATGGCCGGTTTCCCGGCAGGCACCACTTCGGGCGCGCCCAAGATCCGCGCCATGGAGATCATCGACGAGTTGGAGACCGAGCGCCGCTCGTTCTATGCCGGAGCCATCGGCTATTTCGACGGCAACGGCAACATGGACACCTGCATCGCGCTCAGGACCACATTGGTCAAGGACGGCACCATGTATGTCCAGGCCGGAGCCGGTATCGTCGCCGATTCCGTGCCGCTCTCCGAGCATGAAGAGTGCATGAACAAGGCCCGCGCCCTGGTCCGCGCCGCCGAGGACGCCATCGATTATACGCTGGTGAAGCAATAGGGGTTTATTGGGGCTTTTGCCCCAAACCCCAATCGGGGCGATGCCCCGAACCCCCTTTTGATTCTATTGATAAGAATAAGGGAGGTTTGGAGGTCCCCTCCAAGCGGGTTTGGGCGGCCGCCCAATAGACGACCTCACCCCTTCCCCACCGAATCCGCCACCAGCTTATTGACCGCGGCGTTCAGCCCCTGGGCCGCCGGGGCCATGATGTCAGAGGGAATGGGGAAGATGATGGTGGAGTTATGCTCCACCGCGATGTCTTTCAACGTCGCCAGATAGCGCAGAAGCATGGCGCCGGGCTTGCCCTCCATCAAGGTGGCGGCTTCGGCCAGTTTGGTGGCGGCCTCGAACTCGCCCTGGGCGGTGATGATGCGGGCGCGGCGCCCGCGTTCGGCCTCGGCCTCCTGGCCCATGGCGCGGATCATGTTGGGATCGAGATCGACACTGCGGATTTCCACGTTCTGGACCTCGACGCCCCAGGTTTCGGTGCGTTCGTCGAGAATGCGGCGGATGGCCTGTTTCAGATCTTCCTGCTGGCCCAGCAACTGGTCGAGGCTGTGCGATCCCAGGGTCGAGCGGGTGGTGATCTGCGCCAACTGGCTGACCGCTTCGCGGTAATTGGCCACTTCGAGGACCGCCTTCATGGCATTGCTGACCCGGTAATAGACCACCGCCGTCACCTTAACCGAGACATTGTCCTTGCTGATAACGTCCTGGGTGGGCACCTCCATCACCGCCAGGCGGATATCCACCGGCAACAGGGTCTGGATGAAGGGAATGACCAGTTGAAGCCCCGGCTCGCGCGTGCCGGTATAGCGCCCCAGGGTCAGGACGACGCCTTTCTGGGTCTGGGGTACGATGCAGATGGATTTCGCCAGAATGATCGCCACCACCACGGCGACGACCAGCCAGAGGATCATGGACGGAGGCATGGGAGCTTCTCCTTGACGGAGAACAATCATAGGCGCATTTCGCCTCAAAGGCCAAATGCCCGCGATGGAACTTGCAAATCCCACGGGCCTCCGACATATTGCGATTCACTCGCATTTGCATTTATGAGGGCGCGATGGGGTTTATAGAAAGCAGGACGACCCTGGGACGTCAGTCCATGACGGCCAGGGACTATATCTGGCTGGCGGTCCTGGGCGCCGTCGAGCGCGGCCCCCTTTCCACGGACGATGCCGCCAGCGCGGTCGGCGCCCTGGCCGGTTCCACCTGGATTCCGGTTTCGCAACTGGTGTTCGAGGCCATCGACCAGATGCTGGAAGAAGGACTGCTCAATCCGGTGGAACGCTCCACGCGATTGGCCATCACGGGTGAAGGCCGCCGTCGTCTTCATGATCTGGTCGCCCAGCCCCTGACGGCCCCGCTGTCACCCTTCGGACAGGTGGGAATACGGCTGAAGCTGGCCTTCCTCGATCTGGCGCCGCCGGTGGTTCGCCGCCGCCAGATCGACGCCATTCTGAGGTCCTGCGACTGCGAGATCGCGTCGCGCACCGCATCTTGCGCCGCCTGGTCCCTCAATGGTCCCTTGGGACGGGCCTGGCTGGACCATCAGATGGATGCGCTGGAAGAGATGGCGCAGGCGCTGCGCCGTCTGGCCAAGACCGAAAGCATCAGCCTGACCGAAGGCTAAACCTTGCCCTCGAAGCCGAAACCGGCGGCATCGACGGCCTGTTTGACCTGGGCTTCGCTGGCGCCATCGACGCTGACCGCCTTGTTGCCCAGATCCACTTCGACCTTGGCACCGGGAGCGGCTTCCAGAATGGCCGCCGTCACCGACTTGGAACAGCCGCCGCAGGTCATTCCGGTGACGCGATAGGTGGTGGACATGATGGATTCCTCATGAAGATTGCACTGGCAGCCAGTGTGAACCTTCCAGCCGATGGAAGGTCAAGGGGAAGATGACGTCCCGTTGCCCATGCGGATGATGGTGCTGACCGGAACCAGCGCGAAGCCGCGGGCTTCCAGCCCCGGCAGCCACCCAGCCAGGGCCTCGATGGTGCCGTCATGGGGATGGCCGATGGCGATGGCGGCCCCATGCTTGCGGGCATAGGCCTCGGTCTTGGCCAATTGGGCGCGCACATGTGCCACACCCTGGTCGTTGTCGAGGAAGACATGGCGCGCCGCGAAAGGCACACCGTAATGGCGCGCCGTCTCCGCACCCACCGTATGTTCCGAGGTCACGGAATCGATGAAGGCCAGGCCACGGCGGCGCAACTCGGCCATCACCACCCGCATGCCCGCCGCATCGGAGGTGAAACGCGAACCCATATGGTTGTTGATCCCCACATAGCCGTCAAAGCGTGACAGGCCCCAATCCAGACGGCGGCGGATCTCTTCGGGCGGCAGGCCTACTTCCAGCACCTCGGCGCCGGGATCATAGGAAGCGCTTTGCGGCTGCATGGGCACATGGACCATCAGTTCGTGCCCATGCGCCCTGGCATCATGGGATTGGCGCGCCACATCCTCGGCATAGGTCATGTAGGACAGGGTCAAAGGCCCCTTCAACTGGGCCATGCGCTCGCTGCGGCGGCGATCGACGCCCAGATCGTCGATGATGATGGCGATGACCGGCTTGCCCCCGGTTTTGGGCACGGGAAGGGCATTGCGCAGCCACACCGCCGCTCCGGCCGGAGGCAGTTTGACCTCTGGACTGGCTGGGGGCTGCGCAGGCGCGGGAACCAGAGAAACCACATCGGAGGCATGCCCGAATTCCAGCGCCTCGGACGAGCCGGGATCGGGCCGGGGTGGCGGCGGCTGCAACAGCGGACGGCCGTCATCCGCCTCCTCATTGGCCGAAGGCAATGGCGGCGGAGGCGGAGGCGGCGAGGTCGTCTCGGAGATAACCGGGGCGGGCGCCTGCTCGGCCCCGGCCATCTGCGTCTTGGCCGACTTCCCCGACCACAGGCCCAGGACCAGACCGATCCCGACACCGGCCACCAGAACGGCAATCATCAAGCCGACCAAAACCGAGGGACGCTCCCACAGCGGCACCTTGTTGCCCATCAGCATCCGTCTGACGTCGCGCCGTCCCACTGTGTCGTCACCCCGTTTGAAGCAGCCTTTCTTGTAAGGCGAATCCGTCGCAGGCGCAAAGCCTCATGGCGCGGTCGCCAACTCCTCCAGGATGGGACAATCGGGGTGATCATCGCCGCAGCACCGCGTGGTCAGGTCCAGCAAAGTGCGGCGGATGGAATCGAGATCGGCGATCTTGCTTTCGATCTCGGCCACATGCTTCAAGGCGATGGCCTTGACGTCGGCGCTGGCCCGGCTGCGGTCGCGCCACAATTCCAGCAACCCGCCCACGTCGCCCACGGAAAAGCCCAGGGAGCGGGCCCGGTGGATGAAGCGCAGCGTCTCCACTTCATTGCTGGTATAGGCGCGGTAGCCCGACGCGGTACGCCCAGCCTCGGGGATCAATCCCACGGATTCGTAATAGCGGATGGTCTTGGCCGAAATGCCGGAGCGCCGGGCCGCCTCGCCAATATTCATGTCATCCTCCAGCGGCGCAGCAACAAGGAATTAGAGACCACCGAGACCGAGGACATGGCCATGGCCGCCCCGGCGATGACCGGGGTCAGCAACCCCAGGGCGGCGGCCGGAATGGCCACCACATTATAGGCGAAGGCCCAGAACAGGTTCTGGCGGATCTTGGAGGTGGTGGCGCGCGATATGGCGATGGCTTCGGCCAAGCGGGCCGGATCGCCTTTCACCAGGGTGATCCCCGCCGCCTGCATGGCCACATCGGTGCCGGTCCCCATGGCGATGCCAATATGGGCGGCGGCCAGGGCGGGCGCGTCATTGATGCCGTCGCCCACCATGGCCACCACCTTGCCCGAATCCTTGATGCGGCGGATTTCCGCTTCCTTATCCTCGGGCAGCACCTCGGAGAGCACCCGGTCCACGCCTGCGGCCCGCGCCACGGCATCCGCCGCACGCGCATTGTCGCCGGTCAGCATCACCGTCTCGATGCCCAAGGCCTTAAGCCGCGCCACCGCGCCTGCGGCACTGGGCTTGATGGGATCGGCCACGGCGACGAAGCCCAGCATGCGCGGCCCCTCGGACACCCACATCAGGGTGCGGCCCAGGGCTTCCTCCGCCTCGGCGGGCAGGGCCAGGGCACCCGCAGCGATGCCCCGCTCGGCCATCAGACGGCGGCTGCCGATCAGCAGATTGCGCCCTTCCACCTCCGCCTCCAGACCCCGACCGGGCAGGCTGCGGAAGGCACACAGCGGCGCCACGGGTTCCTGAACGGCGGCCAGGAGAGCGCGGGCCAGGGGGTGCTCGCTGCCTTGCTGGGCCGAAGCGGCAAGGCGCAGCAGTTCCGCCTCGTTACCATCGGCGGCCCGGATGGCGGCCACCGCCGGGCGGCCTTCGGTCAAGGTGCCGGTCTTGTCGAACACCATGACCTGGACCTTATGGGCCAGTTCCAGCGCCTCGGCGTCCTTGATCAGAATACCATGCCGCGCCGCCAGACCGGTGCCGACCATGATACCTGTGGGGGTGGCAAGGCCCAGGGCGCAGGGGCAGGCGATGACCAGCACCGACACCGCCGCCACGAAGGCGGTCTGCATATCGCCCGCCATCAGCCACCAGCCCATGAAGGACAGAGCGGCGATCACCGTCACCACCGGCACGAAGACATTGGAAATGCGATCCACCAGCTTTTGCACCGGAGCCTTGGCGGACTGAGCGCCCTGGACCATGCGGATGATGCGGCTGATGGTGGATTGAGCCCCCACCCGCGTCGCTTCGACTCGCAACAATCCATCGCCATTGACCGAACCGGCCACCACCTCATCGCCGGGGCCACGCGGTACCGGCAGGCTTTCCCCGGTGATCAGCGATTCGTCCATCTGGGAGAGACCATCCACCACCGTGCCATCGACGGGGGCGCGCTCGCCGGGGCGGATCAGCACCACTTCGCCCACCGCCACCAGGGCGGCGGGAACCTCCATGACCACGCCGTCGCGCTCCACCCGCGCCGTATCGGGCTTGAGCCGCATCAGGGCGCGGATGGCGCCCGCCGCCGAGCGCTTGGCGCGCCCCTCCAGCAGTTTGCCCAGCAGCACCAGGGTGATGACCACCGAGGCGCCCTCGAAATAAAGATTGCCGTGATGGGCATCGCCCGCCACCACATGCCAGGCCGACAGGCCGAAGGCGGCAGAGGTGCCCAGCACCACCAGCATGTCCATATTGCCCGCGCCTCCTTTGAGGGAGGCCCAGGCTCCAGTATAAAAGCGCGCCCCGATCCAGAACTGCACCGGCGCGGCCAAAGCCAATTGGATCAGCGGCGGAATCATGACGTGCAGCCCCGCCATGTCGAGAACCATCTGGCCGATCAGCGGCAGGGTCAGCAGGGCCGAAAGCAGCAGCAAACGCAGGTGATGGGCGGATTCGGCGGCGTGCTCGGCCTCCTCACGGTCAAGGTCCTCGTCGCCTTGCTGGGCGAGATCGGCCTGAAAGCCCGCCTTGACGATGGCCGAGACCAGATCCTCAGGTCCCGCCTTGTCGGAATCGAAGCGGATATCGGCCCGTTCGGCCGCCAGACTGACCAGGGCCTGTTCCACACCGGCCACCTTGCCCAGCACCCGCTCCAGACGGGTGGAACAAGCGGCGCAGGTCATGCCCTTGACGGGAAGCGACAGGCTTTGACTGGTCATGGGGCATCCTCGGTTTTCCGATCCATGCCACCAGTCTTGACCTTCCAGTCACTGGAAGGTCAAGACCCATCTAAGATGGACGCCACTTTGATTTGACCTGTCATCCCGACGCCCACGGGCGGAGGGATCTCGTCCTGGCAGAGTATTTCAGAACCCGCACCGGCGCTCCAGGCGGAGATCCCTCGCTTGCGCTCGGGATGATCAGAACACGGCGGTTCCAAAGCCGTCGGCATGACATCATCAGGCCGACTTCACGCCGCTGAGGAAATTGGCCACCACGCCTTTCAGGGAATCGGCCTGCTGATTGACCGTTTTGGCCGAGCCCAGCACGCTGGAAGCCGCCGTTCCGGTATCCTCCGCAGCCCTGGTCACTCCACCGATAGTGGCCGACACCTCCTGAGTGCCCGAGGCCGCCTGTTGGACGTTACGGGCGATTTCCGCCGTGGCGGCGCTTTGCTCCTCCACCGCCGAGGCGATGGCCGATGAAATCTGGTTGATCTCCTCGATCCGCTTGACGATGCCGCCGATGGCGTCCACCGCTTGACGGGTGGCCTCTTGCACGGCGGAGATCTGCTGGCTGATTTCCTCGGTGGCCCGCCCGGTCTGGTTGGCGAGATTCTTGACCTCGCCAGCCACCACGGCAAAGCCCTTGCCAGCATCGCCCGCACGGGCCGCCTCGATGGTGGCGTTGAGAGCCAGCAGATTGGTCTGCGACGCGATATCATTGATCAGCTTGACCACGTCGCCGATGCGGGCCGAGCTCTCGGCCAGCCCCGTCACCGTCTGATTGGTCTTGGACGCCTCGTCCGCGGCCATCCGGGCCACCTGGGAGGACTGGGTCACCTGACGGCCGATCTCGTGGATGGAAGACGACAATTCCTCGGCGGCCGAGGCCACCGTCTGCACGCTGGACGACGCCTCTTCGGTGGCGGCGGCCACCATCACCGCCTGACGGCTGGTCTGTTCGGCGGTGGCGCTCATGCCCTGGGCGGCGTGTTCCATGTCGGTGGAGGCCACCGACACCGCGTTCAGCATGGAGGAAACCGCCTCATCGAAATTGCGCGTCAGACTCTCGATGGTTTTGCCGCGCGCCAGATTCCTCTCCTGGGCGGCGCGCTGTTCTGCTTCCAACTGCTCTGAGCGAAGCATATTCTCCTTGAAGGTCTGCATGGCGGCGGCCATGCCGCCCACCTCGTCAGTGCGCCCGACCGCAGGAATGACCACCGCGAAATCCTTCTCGGCCAGCCGTCCCATGGCCGCCGTCATGGCGATGATGGGAGTTGCGATGCTGTTGCGCAGCATCATGCCGAAAACAGCCACCAAGACGACGACGGCAACGATGGCGATGATCATGATCAGCCGCGAGCGGTCATACATGATGTCCCCGGCATGAGACGCGTCCTTGCCGCCCTGAAGATTGATCTCCACCGCCTTCGTGGCGTGTTTCTGGGCATCGGCATAGAGTTGGAGACTGCCGAGTACAACCTCCTTCGCCTTGTCGTTCTCGTTCTTGCGTGACAAATCCAGCGTCCGCGCCGTCATGGCATCGTAGTCGCCCATCACCTTGACCCAGGCGTCGAAATTGGCCTTTTCCTCGGGCGAGGAGATCAGTTTGGCGTATCGGTCCCTGACCTTGACGAATTCGCTGTGCTGGGCGGCCAGAATCTTCTCGACCTCGGCCATCTGGGCGTCATCGGTGGTGAGGATGTGACGGAACACGGTCGCCCGCTGCTTGGCCAGCAGGCCGTCCAGCTCCCGCGAGGCATCCACGCTGGGCAGCCAGTTCTCGTCCATGTCCGTGGATAACTGGTTGACGGCGGCAAGCCGGTTGATGGCAAAGAAGGACAAGCCCATCACCACGGCCAAAATCAGGCCAAAGGCAACGGCCAGCTTCCTGGCGATGGTGAGGCGATCGAACATGGATTGACCCTTCCACAAAACCAGTATTTCAGATGCTACTCTTCCACAATTACTAATGGAATATATCTTTGGTATGGATTAGAAGGGGCAAAAACCACATGCTCGACCATGGGACGGGCCTTCACAGTTGACACGCCCGCCCGTCCGAGTAGGTTCCTAGCATTCCGCGTGAAATGAGTGCCGCAGCCTGGGGGGTGGATGGAGTATTTTCTCCAACAGTTGATCAATGGCCTGACGCTGGGCGCGATCTATGGTCTGGTGGCGCTTGGCTACACCATGGTTTACGGCGTTCTGGGCATGATCAATTTTGCTCACGGCACCATCTACATGGTGGGCGCGTTCATTTCGCTGATCACCTTTTTGGCCGCCACCACGCTTCTCGGAACCTCGGTTCCCCTGGCCCTGGTCCTGACCCTGTTCGCCGCCATGGGCTTGACCGCGCTGTGGGGCTGGACGGCCGAAAGGGTGGCCTATCGGCCATTGCGCTCGGCGCCGCGCCTGGCGCCGCTGATCTCGGCCATCGGCGTGTCCATCATGCTGCAGAACTTCGTGGCCCAAGCCCAGGGCGCACGGGCCAAGCCGCTGCCGCCGGTGTTCAAGGGCGGAATCACCTTGATGGATGGCGGCGGCTTCGTAGTCAGCCTCAGCTGGATGCAGATGGTCATCATGGCGCTGACCCTGGCGTTGATGGCCGTGTTCACCTGGATCATCACCCGCACCGCCTTGGGCCGCGCCCAGCGCGCCTGCGAGCAGGACATGAAGATGGCCTCGCTCTTAGGCATCGATGTGGACCGGGTAATCTCCACCACCTTCGTCATCGGCGCCGGACTGGCGGGCGTGGCCGGGATGATGGTAACTCTCTATTACGGGGTGATCGACTTCTATATCGGCTTCCTGGCCGGGATCAAGGCGTTCACGGCCGCCGTGCTGGGCGGCATCGGCTCGCTGCCCGGCGCCATGCTGGGCGGGCTGCTGATCGGACTGATCGAGGCCTTCTGGTCGGCCTATTTCTCCATCGAATACAAGGATGTGGCCACGTTCAGCATCCTGGTGGCGGTTCTGGTCTTCCGTCCCACCGGCCTGTTGGGCCGTCCGGATGTGGAGAAGATCTGACATGGCGGGCAAGACCATCCGCACCCTGGTGGTGGATGCCCTGCTGGGCGGGCTGGTGGCCGCCGCCATGGCGCTGCCCATGCTGGGCGTGCGCCTCGAAGACGGAGCCACCGGCCTCAGTTTAAGCGGACGCCTCGACTGGGTTGTCTGGGCGGCCGGTCTGGTGGCCCTGGCCCGGTTGCTGATGGGTCTGCTCCGTCTGGCCTTGGCCGGTCGCGGACCCCACCTGCCCGCGCCGCCACGTGCCGCCATGGTCTATGTGGGCTGGGCCATGGTGGCCTTTGCCCTGGTCCTGCCCTTCCTGCCCTTCTCGGGCCGCAATCTGGTGGACAAGGCCACACTGGTGCTCATCTACGTCATGCTGGGCTGGGGCCTGAACATCGTGGTGGGACTGGCCGGATTGCTGGATCTGGGCTTCGTCGCCTTCTACGCGGTGGGGGCCTATTCCTATGCCTTGCTCAGCCAGACCTTCGGCCTGTCCTTCTGGGTCTGCCTGCCCCTGGCCGGGCTGCTGGCCGCCAGTTTCGGCCTGGTCCTGGGTTTTCCCGTGCTGCGGCTGCGCGGCGACTATATCGCCATCGTCACCATGGGTCTGGGCGAGATCATCCGCGTCATCTTGCAGAACTGGCAGGACGTCACCGGCGGCCCCAACGGCATTTCCGGCATCGAGCGCCCCTCGTTCTTCGGCCTGTCCTTCAAGATGGTTCCGCCCGAAGGCAGCCGGGGTTTCGCTGAATTCTTCGGCCTGGAATACTCCGCCGATCACCGGGTGACTTTTCTGTATTTCCTGATCCTGGCGCTGGCCCTGCTGACCAATGTCATCACGCTTCGCATCCGCCGCCTGCCGGTGGGCCGGGCCTGGGAGGCGCTGCGCGAAGACGAGATCGCCTGCCGGTCCTTAGGCATCAACCCCACCTTGGTGAAACTCTCGGCCTTTGCCACGGGTGCCATGTTCGCGGGCTTCGCTGGATCGTTCTTCGCCACCCGCCAGGGCTTCATCAGCCCGGAAAGCTTCACCTTCATCGAATCGGCGGTGATCCTGGCCATCGTGGTCCTGGGCGGCATGGGCAGCCAGATCGGCATCGTGCTGGCCGCCCTGCTGCTGGTGGGCCTGCCCGAATGGTTCCGCGAGTTGCAGCAATTTCGCATGCTGGCCTTCGGCGGGGCCATGGTGCTGATCATGCTGTGGAAGCCCGCCGGTCTGCTGTCGACGCGCGAGCCCACCATCCGGCTGGGTGAGGCGAAATGAGCGCCCCGCTTCTCACCGTCGAACACGTCACCATGCGCTTCGGCGGCCTGTTCGCCGTCAACGATCTGTCGTTCTCGGCCAAGCCGAAGGAAATCACCGCGGTGATCGGCCCCAATGGGGCGGGCAAGACCACTTTGTTCAACTGCATCACCGGCTTTTACAAGCCCCAGGTGGGGCGCATGACGCTGGATCACCCCTCGGGCCCCGTTCTGCTGGAGCGCCTGGACGATTTCGCCATCGCCGCCAAGGCGGGCGTGGCGCGTACCTTCCAGAACATCCGCCTGTTCGCGAGAATGAGCGTGTTGGAAAATCTGATCGTCGCCCAGCACACCACCTTGATGCGGGCTTCGGCCTTTTCCCTGGCCGGGCTTCTGGGCCTGTCGCGCTACCGGCACGCCGAAGCCCAGGCGGTGGAAAGGGCGCGGCACTGGCTGGACAAGGTCGGACTCACCTCCCTTGCCGACGAGGAAGCGGGCAGCCTGCCCTACGGCCATCAGCGCCGCTTGGAGATCGCGCGCGCCATGTGCACCGGGCCGGTCCTGCTGTGCCTGGACGAGCCCGCCGCCGGACTGAACCCGCGCGAATCGGCGGAATTGAACCGCCTGCTGCTCGACATCCGCGACGAGAACGGCATCGGCTTGCTGCTCATCGAGCATGATATGAGCGTGGTGATGGAGATCTCCGACCATATCGTGGTGCTCGATTACGGGAAGAAAATCGCCGAGGGCGAGCCGAAAGCCATCAAGGCCGACCCGGCGGTGATCCGCGCCTATCTGGGCGAACCGGACGAAGAGGAGGCCGTTTGATGCTGCGCATCGAGGGGCTGCATTCGGGCTATGGCCGTATCCAGGCACTGCACGGAATCGATATCTCGGTGGCCAAAGGCGAGATCGTCGCCCTGGTGGGCGCCAATGGGGCGGGCAAGACCACTCTGCTGATGACCATCTGCGGCAATCCCCGCGCCACTGCGGGCCGCGTCATCCTGGCGGGCGAGGATATTACCGCCCTGCCCACCCACCACATCATGCGGCGCGGCCTGGCGCATTCGCCGGAAGGACGCCGCATCTTCGCCCGCATGAGCGTGCTGGAAAACCTGCAGATGGGCGCGGCCATGGGCGACCCCGCCCATTTCGCCAAGGATCTGGAGCGGGTGCTGAGCCTTTTCCCCCGCCTGGAGGAACGGTTGAATCAGCGCGGCGGGACCCTGTCGGGCGGCGAGCAGCAGATGCTGGCCATCGGCCGCGCCCTGATGAGCCGGCCCAAGATATTGCTGCTGGACGAACCGTCGCTGGGCCTTGCGCCCTTGGTGGTCCGCCAGATCTTCGAGATCGTCGCCGAGATCAACCGCGAACAGGGCGTCACCGTCTTCCTGGTGGAACAGAACGCCTTCCACGCCCTGCGGCTGGCCCATCGCGGCTATGTCATGGTCAACGGCAAGGTGAGCTTGAGCGGCACCGGCGCCGAGCTGCTGGCCAATGAGGAAATCCGCGCCCACTATCTGGGGGGAGGACACGGATGATCACCTCCATCCCCGTCTTCATCGGACTGACCCTGGTCCTGTTCGGTGGCTGCGCCTTCATGACCGGACAGGCCCTGGCCGTCACCTGGCGCCCGTACCGGCAAGTCATTCCCTATACGATGATGCTGGGATGCGCCGACCGCTTCCTCGGCTTCGCCCTGTTCGAGGGTGAGTTGCTGTCCCTGAGCGGCTGGCTGCTGGACAGCGCCGTGCTTTGCGTCATCGGGTTGCTGGCCTGGCGCCTGACGCAGGTGCGCCGCATGGCCGACCAGTATCCCTGGCTTTATATCCGCACCGGATGGTTGACCTTGCGCCGTCTTTGACCGGCCCTGGTCGTCTCATGTACGATCCCATACCAAGGGAATGGAGATGGCATTGGTCGCGGCCCACGCAAACGGCGAAGGCGAGACAGGGTGGGGGCGAATCCTTCGCCTGATCGGCCTTGCGCTGGCCCTGTGCCTGCTGTCTGCTGTCCCGGCCCAGGCAAAAGCCCTCACCGTGGTGATGGATGACAACTATCCCCCCTATGTCTTTCGCGATTCCGAAAACCGGCTGAAGGGTATCTTGCCGGATCTGTGGACCCTGTGGTCCAGAAAGACCGGCATCGAGCTCATCATCGAGGCCACCGATTGGGCCGAGGCGCAGCGGCGCATTGGCGCGGGCGAAGCCGACATCATCGACACCCTGTTCCGCACCCCGGAGCGCGACAAGTTCTTCGACTTCTCGTCCCCCTACGCCACCATCCCGGTTCCCATCTATTTTTCCGCCGAATTGTCGGGAATTTCCGATGTTCCCTCGCTGCGGGGATTCACCGTCGGCGTCAAGGACGGAGACGCCTGCATCGAATATCTGCGCGACAGGGCGATCGATTCGTTCCGCCGCTATTCCAGTTACGACACACTCATCGACGCGGCGGCCAAGGGTGAGGTCAAGACCCTCTGCGTCGACCAGCCGCCAGCCACCTATCTCATGATCAAGAAAGGTGTTCACGATCGCTTTCGGACGACGGAACCGCTTTATTCCGGGGAATTTCACTGGGCCATACTCAAGAACCGCGAGGAATTGAAGGCAGCGGTCGAATCGGGTTTCAGCCTCATCTCCGCCGCCGAACGCCGCACCATCGAGGACCGTTGGCAGGGCCAAAGCATCACGGCCCCCATGAGCCCTGAGCTTCTGCGCAACCTTCGCACTTCCGGCCTGGCCGTCCTGGCCTTCGGCCTGCTGCTGACGGCCTGGGTCTGGGCTCTGCGCCGCCAGGTGGCCGCCAGGACCCGCGATCTGGCCACCAGCGAATCCCGCTTCCGCACCATCTTCGACAATATCAACGACGCCATCTTCATTCACGATGCCGAGAGCGGGGCCATTTTGCAGGTCAACCGCCGGGCGGAGGAAATGTACGGCTGGACAGCCGACGAGTTCCGCACCCTTCCCGTGGAACGGTTCAGCCAGGGGGTGGCGCCCTATGATCAGGAACACGCACTGGACAGGATCGCGCGCTCGGCCATCGAGCCGCAGGTCTTCGAGTGGTACTCCCGTCATAAGGACGGATCGCTGTTCTGGACCGAGGTCGGCATTCGCCGCGCCTGTTTGGATGGTGATGTGGAGCGTGTCCTGGTGGTGGTCCGCGATATTTCCGAGCGCAAGGAGACGGAAGAGAAGCTGACCCGCACCGTCGAGGCGCTGACCCGGTCCAATACCGATCTGGAAAGCTTCGCCTATGCCGCTTCCCATGATCTTCGCGAACCTCTGACCATGGTGGTGCGCTACTCCCAATTTCTGGACAGTCGGCACCGGGAATCGCTGGGCCATGACGGGGGCGAAGCTCTCGGTTTCATCCTCAAGGGAGTGAAGCAGATGATGCGGCAGGTGGAGGGCCTGCTGGACTATGCCCGCATCGATGCCGGAGATCGCCGCTTAAAGCCGGTCGATACCCAGACCATCCTCGCCGAGGTCCTGGATATACTGGCCCCCCGGATCAGCAAGGCCGGGGCCGAGGTGGACGTCTCCCCCCTGCCGCCCATCATCGGCGACCAGTTGCAGATCACCCAGCTGTTCCAGAACCTGATCGGCAATGCCATCAAGTACCGATCGGCGGACCGCCCGCCACGCGTCTCCGTTTCCGGTAAAATCCTGTCCGACGGTACCGCCGAGTTCCGCGTCTGCGACAACGGCATCGGCATAGAGCCCTCTTATCGCGAGCAGGTTTTCGTCATCTTCAAGCGCCTGCACACCCAAGATGCCGTTCCTGGCGGCGGCATCGGATTGGCCCTGTGCAAGCGGATCGTCGAACACCATGCGGGGCGCATCCGCATCGAGGACAATGCCGGTGGTGGTACCTGCTTCGTCTTCACCATTGGAACGACGGCAACCTGATCCGCCCTATTCGGCGGGCTCCACCCGGTTGCGGCCCAGGGCCTTTGCCCGGTAGAGGGCCGCGTCGGCCCGGCTGAGACAGGCCTCCAGCCCCTCGCCCGCTCCCACCTTGCATTCGGCGACTCCGAAACTGGCGGAAAGCTTGATGGGCTCGCCGCCCCCCACAGGCACCTGCAAACCGGCCAAACGGATACGCAGACGCTCGGCCACCACCAGGGCGGGGTTCATGGCGGTTTCGGGCAGGGCGATGGCGAATTCCTCGCCCCCCATGCGGCCGATAATGTCCTGATCGCGCAGCAGGTCGCGGGCCATGACCACGAAGGCTTTCAACGCCTCGTCACCGGCGGCGTGGCCGCGCTCGTCGTTAATGTGCTTGAAGTGATCGAGATCGATCATCAGCAGCGACATGGGACGGCCATAGCGCCCGGCGCGCTGAATCTCCGCCCCCGTGCTCTGCATGAAATGCCGCCGGTTGCAGGCCTCGGTGAGGAAGTCAGTGGTGGCAAGCTGGATCAGTTCCTTCTGGACCACGGCGCGCTCCAGCGCCAGTCCGATGCGGCGCGCCAGTTCGCGCACCAATTCGCGTTCGGACGTGGAAAAGGCCTCGTCACCTTCGGCGGGCGGCGCCTCGAACCAACAGATCTCGATGCGCCCAGCCGGGCGGCTGCCCGCGAACACCTGGGCTTCCAGACGGCAGGCGGTTTCCCTGAAATCGGGCGTCTGGACCAGACCGGCTGGCAGCAGACCGGGCAGGCAGGTGAGACGGACACCGATGGTTTCGGGTTTGAGCCAGGCCGAGGGCGCCTTGGCCACCACCTGCTCCAACGCCACCTGCAACGGCAGTTCCGGCGATTCCAGGATGCGCGACACGCTGTACAGGCAATCGATCTGGCGCATGCGGCGTTCGAGCTGACGATTGGCTTCCAGCGCCGCATCGCGGGCTTCGCGCACCAGAATCTCGGCACGCTTTCGGTGGATGGCATAACGGAAGGACCGCGACAGGGATTCCGCGTCGAGCCGGGCCTTCAGCAGATAGTCCTGGGCACCCTGTTCCAGCGCCATCAGCGCCTGCTGGTCGTCATCGTGGTTGGTCAGAACGACCACGGCCAGTTCCGGGGCGGCTCCGCAGAACCGCCGCACGGTCTCATCGCCCACGGAATCGGGCAGGGTCAGATCGAGAAAGACGACGTGATAACGCTTGGAGTGAATGAATTCCAAGGCCGAGGCCAGTGACACGGCATGGTCAACCTTGACGTTGGGAACCTTCTCCAGCTCCGCAAGCGTCAGCAGGGCCTGAGTCGCCGAATCCTCGACCAGCAGAGCGAACATTGTTTCCGACACGGTGCCGCCATCCCCTCGATCTTCGGACTCCGCCCGGTCCATGGCCCCGATACTAACCGCCCGCGCCGGTTTGCGGAAGCGTGATGCGTGAGAGCGGGGAATGCCATATCATCGCCCCAATTCCAGGTGATTCTATCATCGGTTCCCAAGCATCGAGGACTTTCGCCATGCGCCGCCTGCCCGCCCTTGCTTCCGTCTTCGTCGCCGGACTGGCCCTGTCCGCCTGTCAAAGCGTCGACAACACCGCCGGAAGCCCCAGCGTCTATATCGATCCTGGCAGCGTCGGCCCGGTCAAGGGCGTGGGGATCGAGTCCCAGGACATCATCGGCATGACCGATCAAATGATGCGCGACATGCTGTCCCAGCCCCGTCTGGCCAATGCCCAGACACCGCCCAACGTGATCATCGATTCCGAGTATTTCTATAACGAGAGCTCGTCGCGGCTGAACAAGAACTCCATCACCGACCGGCTGCGCGTCGGCCTCAACCGCGCGGCCGCTGGCCGCATGCAGTTCGTCGGCCGCCATTATGCCGACATGGTGGCCAAGGAACGCGACTTGAAGCGCCAGGGCGTGGTGGACAAGGCCACCCTGCCCTCGGCCCATGCCCCCAAGGGCGGCGACTACCGACTGGGCGGACGCATCACCTCGCTGGATTCCCGCGACCCCAAGACCGGGATGATGCAGCGCTACAACCAGATCATCTTCGAGATGGTCGACCTGGAATCCTCGGACATCGTCTGGAGCGGCATCTACGAATTCGCCAAGGCCGCCCAGGACGACATCATCTATCGCTAGGGATCACTCCCATGGCCGCCCGGCCCATCTGGTTAAGCGTCATGGTCATCGCGGGCCTTGCGTCGGGCTGCGTCACCACGCGTGAGCAGGAGGCCAGCCCGGCCCCGGCCGTGGTCCAGGCCTATCTGGACGACAAACCCACGGAATTGCGCCGCCATTTCTTCATCGCCCAGGCCCAGGGCCAGCGCAACAGGGTGCTCAACGACATGCGCCTGGGGCTGGCCAGCTTCGCCATGGGCCGGGACCCGCTGGCGGCGGAATTGCTCGACGACGCCCTTCAGGGCATCGAGGCCATCTACGCCGACAACGAGGAGGCCCGCAAGGCGCGCGGCCTGTGGACCAAGGAGGCCGTCAAGGACTTCAAAGGCGAGCCCTATGAGCGGGCCATGGCCTATTACTATCGCGGCCTGCTCTATCTGCGGGCGGGCGATTACGACAATGCGCGGGCCAGCTTCAAGGGCGGCATGCTGCAAGACGCCTTCGCCGAGGAAAGCCAATACCGCGCCGACTTCGCCCTGATGCCCTTCCTGCAAGGCTGGGCCGCCCATTGCCGCGACAACGAATCCCTGGCCGCCGAGGACTGGGCCGAATTCCGCGCCATCAACAAGGACGCCCCCTTGCCGCGGGCCAAGGACAATGTGCTGGTCCTGGTGGAGACCGGCACCGCGCCAGTGAAGATTTCCGACGGGCCGCGTCTCAAGATCAAGCGCAGCGGCAGCACCGAGACCGCCCGCATCAGTTGGACAGATCCCGACCGCCCCAAGGACCACCCTCAGGAATCGGCCATATTGCTGGAAGACATCTTCCGCCAGGCCTCGACACGCGGCGGGCGGCCCTTCGATTCCATCCTGGAAGGCAAGGCCGAATTCAAGGACACCGCCGACACGGTGGGTAATGTGGCGTTGATCGGAGCCGTTCTGGCCGCCAAGGTTGCCGTCGATAACGGCCCACCCAGACGGCGCGAGACCAAGGAACAGCGTCAGGCCCGCGAACAGGTCCAGGCAGGCGCCGCCATGGCAGGCGCTGGCCTCGCCGTCATCGGCGGTCTGTCCAAGCTGTTCGCCAGCGCCGTGGAATCCCAGGCCGACACCCGCTATTGGGACAATCTGTCGGACCGGGTCCAGGGCCTGACCCTAGCCCTGCCCGAGAAGGTCACCACCCTCTCCGTCGAATTCCAGTCGCCCGGCGGCACCACGCTGGACACCGTGCACAGCCCCATCCGGCGCGTCGGCAAATGCGGCATCGCCTGGGCGCGGCACGGATCGGCCATTCCGCGCAATCCCCGCGCTCCCAACAGCGTTCCCCCCGATGTGATGGCCTCGCCCATCATCATTCCCGCCATGGAAGCCAAGGCTGCCGCGGCGGAAGCCAAGTCTAAGGAGTGAGTCTCATGAAGCGCCTGTTCGTTCCCGCTTTCGGCCTTCTGCTGCTCGGCGGCTGCGCCTCTTTGGACCCGGCGCCCCATTGCGACATGTCGCGCGTGGCCAGCCAACGCGATCTGGTCCCTGGCCCGGCCATGGTGGAAGACTCCACCTCGCCGCTGAAGGAAATGCCCATGAACTCGGTGAACATCACCGATCCCAACATTATCCGGAAGCTCTATGTGCGCTCCATCGCGGCCCGGCGTACCCAGACGGGGACGGTGGAGGTGGTGGCCCAGGTGGTCAACTGCACCGACTTCCCCTTGAATGCCGAGGCCCGCACCCAGTTCTACGCCAATGACGGCGCGGCCAGCGAACCGGTCAGCGCCTGGCGCCGTCTGATTCTGCCCGCACGCACCTCCAACACCTATCGCGAGCTATCCCTGGGCGACAAGAGTGTGGACGGCTACATGATTGAAATGAGGGAAGGCAAATGATCACCCGTCTTCTGGCCGTTTCGGCCCTCGCCCTGCTGGTCGCCCTTCCCGCCTCGGCCCAGACCGTGGGCGCCAAGGTCCCGCCCTACGAGGCCCCGCCCAAGATCGCGCCTCCGGTACGCGACGGCGGCGAGGTCACGGAGCAGACCCAGCCCAGGCCCAATCCTTTCGCCCCCCAGGAAGACGTCATCGCCCGCTTCCGCGATGCCTATGCCCAGGGCGGGCGGCCGCGCCTGACCATCTGGTGGAACCGGCAATTGTCGGATACCCTGGCTCAGTGGTATTCGGAAAGCCGCACCGTCACCGCCGACAAGACCCGCAATTCCACCGAGGGCGACCTCACCCTCAAACAGTCGGGCGGACGCCAAAGCGTCACCGAGACCCAGCGCCGCGCCGATGACACAGCCGAACGCCCGGCCCGCGACGAGACCTGGGACTGGGAGTTCCAGGACGGCTTCATGGCGCCCTTCCTGCAAGCCGATGCCCAGATCGTCGACCGCACCACCATCACCCGGATCATGGGCGCGGGCGCCGAGGAGATCGACCCCAAGACGGTGGAAGTCATGGCCATGCAGACCATGGCCGATGTGATGATCGAGGTGCTGGTGGCCAATTCGGCCCAGTCCACCACGGGCTACGAATTGCGCGCCCGCATCGTCGACGTCAAGACGGGACGGATTCTCGGCATGGTCAACAGCCGCTCGCTCAAGGAATGGCAAAAGACCGGCAAGGCCACCGCCTCGGCGCGCGGCTTCGACCTTCCCGACGAGGATGACGACAGCTTCGGCCCCGAACGCGCCGACCAACGCTATAAGGCCACGTCCAGTGGTTATGAACGCCGCCGCAAACCGCCCAAGCTGGCGGTCATCGCCCATAATCTGGCGACCAATGTGATGAGTGCCATGCTGCCCCGCCTGGAAAGCGGCGCCATCCCCGTGGCCAAGACCGAACCGGCCGCACCCACGCCCCTCGCCCCGGCCCCGGTGACGCCGCAGACGGAGACGCCTGCCCCGGCTCAGGCCAGGCCAGCCCCCAATGACAGCGCTGTGCCTCTGCCCCAGGTGGAGGCCAAGCCCCTGCCCGCACCGGAAAAGGCGGCCCCGGAAAAAGCGCCCAAGGTGGAGGCCCAAAAAATCGAAACGGGGCCAGCAGCCGAAGAGCCACCCATGCCCCGTCCGACAAAGCAGTGATCAGGATTTATTGGCAGTCGGAAACGGCCACCCTGCATCCCTTGCCACAAGCTTCGAGGGCGTTCGCCTTGGCCTCGCCCTCGGTGCTGCCCCAGCCCACTCCGGTGTAGTCCTTGGAGGTGGCATAGGCGCCGCAAGTGTCGTAACGCACCGCCACCTTGCAGCTGCTGTTGCCAGCCTTCTTACACTCGCGCACCGCGTCGATGCCGGCCTCCTCGCGGGTAGCGCCGGTGCCGACGCCGAAGCCAACTTCGCTGGCCTTGGTCGCATCGGCGTCATCGACGGCTATGGCGCCCGCCGCACGGGCATCCATGCTTCCCACCAGAACGCCGAAAGCCAAAGTCAGCGCGAAAAAAATCTTAGCCATAGGGTCCCTCCGATTTGGAACAGTTCTCGGCCACGGTAGCGCGAGACTTGCCAAAGGCCCATTCCAAAATACGAGGCCCCGGCCGGAATTTTCCTCCCGCCCGGGAGGCACATCAGCAGCCGATGGCGAAAGTGTCATCAAACATGGACTCACAACACCGCAATGGAGACGTCAAGTTCGCGCGGTTGTCGCGCCGAATTGGGCCTGCTATCGTCCGATCCCCCGTGTTTCAAGGAAGTAGGGTCATCATGAAGGACGTATCCATCGCCATTCTAGGGGCCAGCGGCTATACCGGCGCCGAGCTTGTGCGCCTGTTGGCCCTGCATCCCTCCTTCAAGATCAAGGTGATGACCGGCGACCGCAAGGCGGGCCAATCCATGGACTCGGTCTTCCCCCATCTGGGCGGGCTGTCGCTTCCCAATCTGGTCGCCATCGATCAGGTGGATTTCAGCTCCGTGGACGCGGTGTTCTGCTGCCTGCCCCACGGCACCACCCAGGAGGTGATCGCCGCCCTGCCCGCTTCGGTCAAGGTGGTGGATCTGTCGGCGGATTTCCGGCTGTTCGATGTGGACACCTATGCCCAGTGGTATGGCCATGAGCACCGGGCTCCCGAATTGCAGAAGCAGGCGGTCTACGGCCTGACCGAACTGGCCCGCGATAGCGTCGCCAAGGCGCGGCTGGTGGCCAATCCCGGCTGCTATCCCACCTCGGTGCAGTTGCCGCTGATACCGCTGCTGCGGGCCGGGCTGATCGAGGCCAGCGACATCGTCATCGACGCCAAGTCGGGCGTGTCGGGCGCGGGCCGCGCCGCCAAGGAGGCCAATCTTTATACCGAGGTGACCGAGGGCATGCACGCCTATGGCGTGGCCAGCCACCGGCACGCCCCCGAGATCGAACAGGGCCTGTCCCAAGCCGCTGGCAAGCCGGTCCTGGTCAGTTTCACGCCCCACCTCATCCCCATGAGCCGGGGCATGCTGTCGACCATCTACGTCAAGACAAAGAACGGCGCCAAGGCCGCCGATCTGCGGGCCCATCTGAGCAAGACCTTCGGCGGAGAGCCCTTCGTTCGGGTGGTCCCCGAGGGCGTGGTGCCCCATACTCGGCATGTTCGCGGCTCCAACCACTGCCTGATCAACGCCTTCGACGACCGGGTGCCGGGGCGGATCATCATCACCTCGGTGATCGACAATCTGGTCAAGGGCGCGTCGGGCCAGGCGCTGCAGAACATGAATCTGATGTTCGGCCTCCCCGAGGCCACCGCGCTTGCCCAGCAACCCATGTTCCCGTGAGGATTTGATGAGCGGCACCATCCTTGCCTTCCAGGGCGTCAGCCCCACCATCGCCCCCGACGTTTTCGTCGCCCCCACCGCCGTGGTGATCGGCGATACGGTGATCGGGGCCGGAACCTCGGTGTGGTTCAATTGCGTGATCAGGGGCGACGTGCACGAGATCCGCATCGGTGAACGCACCAATATCCAGGACGGCACCATCATTCACGTCACCGGCGGCAAGCTGGGTACCTATATCGGCTCGGACATCACCATCGGCCATGGCGCCATCCTGCACGCCTGCACCCTGGAAGACGGTTGCTTCGTGGGCATGGGCGCCGTGGTGCTGGACGGCGCCGTGGTGGAAACCGGAGGCATGGTGGCGGCTGGCGCGGTGGTGACGCCGGGCAAACGCGTCAAGAAGGGCGAGTTGTGGGGCGGCAATCCGGCCCGAATGCTGCGCTCCCTAAGCGATGAGGAAATGGCCTTCTTCCCAGTTTCGGCCGAAAAATACGCCGAACTGGCCGCCAAATACTTCAAGGCTTGAGGCCGGGCTCATGGTCAAGAAGGGGAAGGCATCCGGCAATACTGGCGTGCTGAGTGCCTTCACCCGGCCGCTGGCCGCCATCGGCCGCCTGATAGGTGGGCCAAAGCCCGCTCCGGAACCGGTCGCCAAGCCTGTGGCGGCCAGCCCGGCATCCCTGGTGGACGATTCCTTCTCCCTGGCCCTGGAAGGGCTGCTGGGCGAGGATGACGGCGACTTCCAGACCAAGCTGCACCTGATCTCCCTGGTGGAGTTCCACGAGGCGGTGGGCGACAAATGGGCCCGCATCGCCGAAAAGGTGATGCTGATCGCCGAAGGTGTCATCAATCTTCACCTGGGCGCGGGCAATGTCTATGGCCGCAAGGGCTCGGACCTGTTCGTCCTGGTGTTCCGCCACACACCCCCCGCCGAGGCAAGACGCCACGCCGTGCGCATCGCCCAGGATCTGGGGACGCGTCTGGTGGGCAGCCAGTTCACCGGCCACGACCGCCCCCTGGCCCTGGCGGCGGAAATTTCCTTGAAGGACGCCCTGACCGAGGACGGCCAGTTGAATCTGGCAGCCCTGGCCAGTGCCGTAACCGAAACACGCGCCGTGATCGCCGAACAGGCCGAGCCGGAGCGCGCCCCCATTGCCCCTTCTTCCGACGATCCGGTCCGAGCCCGTCAGTCCGGCCCCCAGTGGACCGCCATGCAAACGGGCGAGCAGAGCCGAAGCGATCCCAACTGGCAGGCCGTGGCCGCGGAGCGTGGCCCCTCCACGATTGATCCGGGGCTGGACGCCACCCCGCCCATGCCGGGCGATGCCGCCCTGTCCATGGTCTGGCGCCCCACCTGGATGGAAGAGGGCGAGGTGATCGGCGCCTACCGCGCCCAGGTGCTGCGCGTTGACGAGCCGGGGCGTCCGGCCTATGAGGGCTCGCGCGCCTATCCCGCCCTGGGCGAGGACTGCATCCCGATCCTCGACCGCTTCGTGGCGGGTGCGGCGGTGCGCGGCATCAAGGCGGCCATGGCCGAGGCCAGCCCGGTCCGCATCGTGGTGCCGCTGCATTGGGGCTCGCTGGGCACCAGCGCCCGCCTGTCCGTCCTGGGCCCCTTCGCCGACATTCCCGAAGAGGTCAGAACCCAAGGCCTGATCATCGACCTTTTCGGGCTGCCCGCCAATCTGGCGCCGGTTTCCCTGTCCGAGGCCGTCACCGCCATCCGCCCGTTGTGCCGCGAGGTCATGATCCGCGTGCCGCTCAGCAATCCGGTCTTGAACCGCGCCGCCCTGGCCGGGGCTTCGGGCATCAGCATCGATTTGGCGGAACTGCCCAATGCCGACAAGACCGACGACGACCATCTGCTGGCCGCCCTCATCCGCGTGAAGACCGAAGCCGCCGCCCTGGACCTGGGCGTCAGCGTGTGGGGCGTGCGGCGGCGCAAGGTGGTGGTCGGCGCCGTGCTGGGCGGTTTCGCCATGATGAACGGGCCCGGCCTGATGAAGGATCTGCCGCGCCCGGCCAAAATCCTGCCCGCGCCGCGTTCACGCTTCGCCGCCCCGTCATCGTGACCGGCGGCATGCTGGGTGCGTGGGCCCAGTCCATCTGCACCACTCCGGTGGGAGCGGCGGCAATCTATCGGTCAAGACGGTATCTCGAACCTGGAACCGCCGCTTCGTTCTGGTCGGAGCGGGCCTTCTCGGGGTATGGATGATTGCCCCGTCCCTGATCCTGTGAGGCTCCCCTTGTCCCGCTTGCCGGTCAGCCCCCCCACCGCCATCGCCGCCGCGCTCATCGCCGGTGGGCTGGCCCTTGTCCTGGCGGCCCCCGCCCTGATGGATGGAGATGCCTGGCGCGGGCGCATCGAGACCGAGGCCTCGGCCCTGCTGCGGCGCAAGGTCACCGTGGCCGGGCCCATCTCCTTGCGCATCCTGCCCAGCCCCGCCGTCACACTGGCTGCGGTGGCCGTGGAAGGCACCGCCTCACTCGACCGGGTGCGCCTGGGCCTCTCCCTGGGCTCCCTGCTGGCCGGACGGCCCCAACTGGACGACGTCGTCATGGAGGGCGGCCGGGTCGGTCCCCTGGTGGATTTGAGCCTGCGCGCCGTCACCACTGGCGAAAGCTTCGCCATCAGTGGCAGCGCCCGGCTGTGGGGCAAGTCCGCCACTCTGGAAGCCAAGGGACGGCGCCCCACCTCCACCGAGTCCATGGCTCCGCTAAAGGCCGCCGTCTCCCTGCCCAGCCTGGAAAGTGGGGCCAGTTTCGACGGAAGCTTCGGCAAGGGGGCCTTGAGCGGCAAGCTGGACGTGTCCCTGGCCTCGCTGGCCCGTTTCACCGGCTCGGCCCAGTTACCCGATGCCCCGCTGTCGGCCCAGGCCGAGTTGCGCCTGTCGCCCGACGAAGTGGTGATTTCCGATCTGGGCGTGATCTTAGGCGAGTCGACCATCACCGGCAGCGTGGTCGCCAGCCTGACGGCACCGGCCCTGATGGATGTCACACTGCGGGCCGACAGCTTCGACCTGGACTCCCGGCGCGCGGCAATCTCCGCCAAAACAGAGCAGCCCAAATCCGCCACGGCCACAACCACGGCCACGCCCGCGTCCCAACCGCAGCAGACCGCGCAGCCCTCCCCCGCCGCCTCCCAGCCCTTCGAGCTTCCCCACGGCCTTGCCGCCAATCTGGATGTGGGCATCGGCCGCCTGAAATGGCGGGGCGAGACTATTTCCAACATCCAGATCAACGCCCTGCTGGAGGGCGAGCGTCTGACCCTGTCCCAGGCCTCGGCCAAATTACCCGGCGCCGGATTCATCAAGCTGACCGGCTCAATGGTCACGCCCGAGGGCCGCCCGCGTTTTGACGGCACATTGAAAGCCGAAAGCCGCAACCTGCCCGAACTACGCAAGTGGCTGAGCCTCGGCTCCTCCGCCGCCCCGATCCGTGGGAAACTGGAGGGCAAGGTCCAGTTGGCCGAGAACCGGCTGGCGCTCAATGCCCTGACCCTGGATTTGGACGAGCGCCGCGTCACCGGCATGATCAGCGCGGGTCTGGCCCTTCCCATCCCGCTCAAGGCGGAACTGGGTCTGCCCGGACTGGCGCTGGGCTTCGACGGCGTGTTGAGCGATGGAAGGATCGATGGCGGCGCCAGTTTGCGGGCCGCAGGCTTCGCCCAGGCCATCCGCGCCCTGGCGCCAGGCTACCATCCGCGCGGCAACGGGGAACTGGCGGTCAGCGCCCATGTGGAGGGCGCCAACGGCCTGATCACCCTCACCGATCTTCAGGCCAAGGCTGGCGAGGCCCAGATCACCGGCAAGGCCAGCCTCTCCCTGGAGGGACAGCCCAAACTGACCGCTAATCTCGCGGGTAATGCCATCGGCCTCGACCCCTTTCTGCCCGCCCCCAACCAAGACAAGGGCGAGGAGAGCAAACCCCGGCGGCGCACCGGCTATGCCGCCCCGCCGCCGCCGCCCATCATTCCCGCAGCCCTGTCCAGCGGTTCATCCTCCTGGTCGAGGACAGCTTTGGACCTGGGCTGGCTGCAATCCCTGGACGCCGATCTCAGCCTGGAGGCCAAGACCGTCACCGTATCGGGCTGGCGTCTGGATCAGCCACGCGCCCATCTGGGCCTGGCCAAGGGAATCGCCGATCTCGACCGCTTCTCGGCCCGTCTGCTGGGGGGTGAGATGGCCGCCGCCGCCCGGCTGGCCGCCAATGGCCTGACGCTCTCGGCCAATCTCAAGGGCGCCGACCTCGCCCAGGTCAAGCCCGCTGCTGGCGGCCTGAAGCTGGAAAAAGGGACCCTGGGCGCCGATCTGCGTCTCGCCGCGGCCGGAACCTCCCCCGCCGCCCTGGTCGCCAGCCTCAGCGGCAATGGCCGGGTGGACGTCAATGATGGCGAAGTCGCCGGTTTCGATCTCGCCGCCATGGATGCCCGCATGCGCAACATGGAAAATCTGGGCAGCCTGCTGGGGCTGGTCCAGGCCGGGCTGTCCGGGGGGAAATCGCGTTTTTCCAGCCTGTCGGGAACCTTCAACGCCGACAAGGGGATCGTGGTCAGCCGCGATCTGACCCTGGTGGCCGAAGGCGGCGGCGCCACCGGCATCGCCACCATTGATCTGCCGCAGGAGACCATTTCCTCCAAGATCGCCTTCAAGCTGGCCGCGCCCGGCGCTCCGGCCCTGGGACTGCGCCTGGACGGGCCTCTGGCTTCGCCCAACAAGGCCGTGGATATCAACGACCTTCAGCGCTGGCTGGTGGAAAAGGGCCTGGGCAAGGCCTTGAATCCCAAGGGCGCCGGAGAGAGTTCCGACGCCCCCAAGAAGTTCAAGGCCGGTGATGCCCTGCGCGGCCTGTTCTCCGCCTTCGGAAAGAAGAAGGAGTAACTCCCATTCATCATGGGCTGCCGCCCATACCCGCTTGCTCGCTTCGCTCGTCCCTTCGGGACCGCACTTAAGAGTGCGTCGTTTGCCCTGTTGGGGCTGCACGGGGCCAAGGGCCCCAAACCCCATTCATGAATTAAAATGGGGTCCGGGGCATTGGCCCCGGATGGGTTTGGGCGATAGCCCAATGAGGAACCTCACCCCACCTTCGGCAATTCCGCCAGGGCCGCCTGCAGGTCGGCCTCGGCATAGGTGTTGTCCTTCAGCTTGCCAGCGAAGTAGTCGGTATAGGCCTGCATGTCGAAATGGCCGTGGCCAGACAGGTTGAACAGAATGGTCTCGGCCTTGCCCTCGGCCTTGCAGCGCAGAGCCTCGTCGATGGCGCCCTTGACCGCGTGGGAGGATTCAGGCGCAGGCACGATGCCTTCGGCGCGGGCGAACTGTACGGCGGCGGCAAAGCACTCGGTCTGGTGATAGGCGCGGGCCTCCATCAGGCCCAGTTCCTTGACATGGCTGACCATGGGAGACATCCCGTGATAGCGCAGCCCACCGGCATGGGAACCCGGCGGCATGAAGGTGGCGCCGAGCGTGTGCATCTTGACCAGAGGTGTCAGCTTGCCCGTATCTCCGAAATCATAGGCGTAGAGGCCCTTGGTCAGCGTCGGGCAGGAGGCGGGCTCCACACCGATGACACGGGTCTTGCCGCCCTTGAGGTTCTCGCGGATATAGGGGAAGGCCAGACCGGCGAAGTTGGAGCCGCCGCCGGTACAGGCGATGACCACATCGGGGCTGTCATCGGCCATCTCCATCTGCATCATGGCTTCCTCGCCGATGATGGTCTGGTGCAGACAGACATGGTTGAGCACGCTGCCCAGCGCGTATTTGGTGTCATCGCGCGAAGCGGCGATTTCCACCGCCTCGGAAATGGCGATACCCAGCGAACCGTTGGAATTGGGATCCTTTTCCAAGATGGCGCGCCCGGCATGGGTCAGGTTGGAGGGGCTGGCGATGCATGTGGCGCCATAGGTCTCCATCAGAGCCCGGCGATAGGGCTTCTGGTCATAGGAGACCTTGACCATGAAGACCTCGACCTCCAGGCCGAACAGCGAGCCAGCAAAGGCCATGGAAGACCCCCACTGCCCGGCGCCTGTCTCGGTGGCGATGCGCTTGACGCCCTCTTGCTTGTTGTAGAACGCCTGCGCCACCGAGGTGTTGGGCTTGTGGCTTCCCGCCGGGCTAACGCCCTCATACTTGAAATAGATCTTGGCGGGCGTGCCCAAAGCCTTTTCCAGGCGGCGCGCCCGGATCAGGGGAGAGGGACGCCACAGGCGATAGACCTCGCGCACCGGTTCGGGGATATCAACCCAGCGCTCGGCGGTCACCTCCTGGGCGATCACCGCCATGGGGAAGATGGGCGCCAGATCATCGGGACCGATGGGCTGGCCGGTGCCGGGATGAAGCGGCGGCGGGGCCGGAACAGGCAGATCGGCATTCAGGTTGTACCAGGCCTTGGGCAAGCGGTCCTCGGACAGCAGGTACTTGGTGCTCTCGGTCATGTCAGAACTCCCCCTTCCCTTTCGGGACGTGATATTATGGACATGGTTTTACGCTTGGATGACGCCGTTGCAAAGAGTGCGCGCAAGCCTGAATTTTTCACTTGCACACTCCCCGCGTTCGACCTATAAAGCGGCCCTCCGGCGGGGGCCTCTGGCCCGAAACCGGAGACACTGAGGGCGTATAGCTCAGTTGGTAGAGCAGCTGACTCTTAATCAGCTGGCCCAAGGTTCGAGTCCTTGTGCGCCCACCAAATTCAGAAAACCCTGCTAGGTCAATGACTTAGCAGGGTTTTTCCTTGCCCGAATCGGCTCGTTTTTAGGGTCGTTTTCGGCCTAATTGAGACCCAATAGGTAACGCTACAGGTAACACGGCCTTATAGGTAACAGCGGCCGCTACCGCCGAACCGGCCCCGTCACCACTGGCGGCACCCCCGGCGACCCGGTGACGGTGCCCACGGTCATGCCGCGCGTATCGACCACATGCCAGTTGCCGGGCGACAGCTCTTTAAGCTGGCCGACCGTGTTGCCGTTGCGGTCAACGAGATAGTGCTGATTCCCAATGGTCCGTGTCCCCACGGCAGGCAGATCGGCCCCGAAAACGCGGGCGGCGATCAGCAGGGCCAGGACAGCGACGGCAAGGGCGGAGGGGTAGCGCATGATCAAATGTCCCACTAGGCGACGGGGTCAATTTTTCCGCCCTTGACCCTGAGCGGAAATTTCGGCGGCATCAAGGCGACCTCGGTATTCCCACCGTCTCGGCCCAATAGGGCGTAGAGTCATGGTGGAGGCATATCATGCAGTATGAAATCACTATCAGCGGTCGGCGTGGAACTGAGAGCGAAGTCGAAGCCCAAGAGGTCGTTCGCCTACTGGTCAGCGCCTTCAAGTCCGTTGATGCGAGCTATAACCTTGATATCTGGAACACCAAAAACAACACCGTTGTCATGGCCGTGCACGGGGTTGGGAAAAGCGTGCCCGTGATTCAGGTGATGTAGTCAAGCTCCGACCGCCTCGCGCCACCACGATTCCGTAAGCCAGGGTCGGTGCAGCTCCCAGCCCCGGCAATGTCGCCGCAGGCGGAACCGGCACCGGCCACCAGGGTATGACGGCCCGGCGGCCTCGAAGGCGAAGCCAAGGGCCTGCAGCTCGGCCAGGGCGTCGGAATAGGTAGGGTCGAGGTAGACGCCACGCGCGCCCATGTCGATAGCGGCATAAGCGACGCAGGCGGTCATGCCTTCCAGGGGCAGGGCGACAGCATCGAGCTGGAAGGTCATGATCAGCCCTTGGCCATAGCCTCGACAATGGCGACAATTTTGGCGTCGATGAGCCTCGGCGTAGACCGCTTCCCCGCCGACAACGGCCGTCCGGTGAGAACGGCCGCTATGCCGGTTGATGACCCAATTCGGCCTTTGATCAGCAACGCAGCAGCGTTACTGACACCGAGTGAGGCGTTTTGGTTCGATACTGCGCCAAATACTATCAACTATAACAATATATCTTGCAGCAATCCTCACGCAATGGGGCGCATTCCCTTTGCCTGACGGCTTGTCATCATTTAATAGGTATTTACCACCGCAATATACCGGGTTAATACGAATGGTTTATATAGGGTTTCAATCCAAAAGATGACCTGAGTGCGAGGAAGTGACATGACGGGAAGTGGGGGAATGGGCAGCATTCTCAGCAAATTTTCGCTGAAAATGCAGATTGGCTCACTTGTCGGTCTGGCCGGTATCATCCTACTGGTCTGTGCCGCGTCTCTTTGGATTGGAGGAGCATCCATTGAAGCCTCAAAGGCTGTGGCTACCAAAGAAAGCATTATAGGTGGGCAGGCAGCGGAGATGGATCGCGCCTTGCTCAATGCCCGCCGCCACGAAAAGGACTTTCTGCTGCGTAAAGATGCCAAGTATGTCGCAGAGCATGGCAAATCCTTAAAACTCGCTCATGCAGCCCTGGATTCCATGGTGTCGGCTATGGCTCCACAGGACCCACGACGAGGACAGGTCGAGACGGTGCGCCGAGGTCTCGCCAACTATGAAAATCTGTTCGCCAAGACTGCTGCGGGCTGGACCCGAGTGGGTCTAACGGAAAAGGACGGCCTGATGGGAACCCTTCGGGGATCTGTCCATGATGCTGAAACCATCCTAAAAGACCATGACGACCTGCGGTTGGCCAACCTCATGCTGATGATGCGTCGTCACGAGAAGGATTTTCTTGCCAGACTTGATCCGAAATACATTGACGAGATTGACACCCGGGTTGCCGAGTTTGGAAAGGCCCTCTCAGTTTCGGTAATTCCGACTAACATACGCCCGACCGTGCTTGATCGGATCGGCAGTTACCAGCGGGATTTCAAGGCTGCTGCTGCTGGGCTTCTCGATCTCGTTGCCACGACCAAATCCCTGAGCGAGAGCTACGCGGCTATTGCTCCTGTCATCACAGAACTGGTGGAACAGGCACACGCCGGGATGGTCGCATCGACAGATCAAGCTGAGTCGATTGGCAATGCCGTTAGCCGAATGCTGAACCTTGTCATGCTGGTCGGCTTTGCAGCCATGGTGATTATCGGGACTGCGATTACACGCTCCGTATCTCGCCCCATTGAGGGCATAACGAGGGTCATGGGTGAGTTGGCGGGCAATAACATATCGGTCATGGTGCCCTTCACCGAGCGTGGCGACGAAATCGGGGCCATGGCCAAGTCGGTCAGCCACTTCAAGGATCAATTGGGGCGCGTCAAGCAACTAGAGGCCGACCAAGCGGAGCAAAAACGTCGAGCCGAGGCGGACCGGCATGCCGCAATGCACCAGTTGGCTGACACGTTCGAGGAAAGTGTCGGTCAGGTAATCCACACCGTCACTTCGGCAGCTACCGAACTACAAGCCGCGTCGAGCCAGATGGCGGGCACAGCAGCCGAGACCAGCGCACAGGCGACCACGGTCGCGTCGGCGGCCCAGCAGGCATCGGCCAACGTCGAAACCGTCGCTGCCGCGACCGAGGAATTGACGTCATCGATCAATGAGATAGCACATCAGGTTGAACGCTCCCTCACCGTCTCGGATCGTGCCAGCGAAGAAGTAGGAGAGACTACGGCACAGGTATTGGCGCTGGCTGATACCGTCGGCAAAATCGGAGAAGTCGTCCAACTGATCAACGACATCGCCGCTCAGACCAATCTTCTCGCACTCAACGCCACAATCGAAGCGGCTCGGGCTGGTGAAGCAGGCAAGGGCTTCGCCGTCGTCGCTGGTGAGGTCAAGAATTTGGCCAACCAGACCGCGAGAGCGACCAGCGAAATCACTGGTCAAATCCTGGCAGTTCAAGAAGGCACGCATGCTGCTGTCGGAGCCATCGAGCGCATTGCAAAGATTATCGCGGAAATGAGTGAGACGAGTTCGGCTGTGGCGGCGGCGGTCCATCAGCAGACTGCTGCGACTGGCGAAATCGCCCGCAACGTTGAGCAGGCGGCAGTCGGCACGGACGAGGTATCGAGAAACATCGGTTCGGTCGAGATGGCTGCCAGGGACACTGGGGCCGCCGCCGAGCAGATAGCAGAATCCTCTGCCGACCTCTCCAAACAGGCAGAGTTCCTTCGTCACGAGGTTGGCCGGTTTCTAACCCAAGTGCGGGCCGACAAGAAGCACATGACCCTATTGGAGTGGGATGTCTCCTTCGACACTGGCATTGAAGCCATCGACCGGCATCATCGGGGTTCGTTTAATCAAGTGAATGAATGTTATCGCCAGATGATGTCGGGTGATGGCGGCCAGAATTCGCTCGTCCTACTCTTAGATGTCGCTGAGCGAATGAAGCAGCATTTTGGTGAAGAAGAGGAGGAAATGGCTCGGCACTGCTACGCTGGTGCCGATGACCATCGCGGTAGCCACAAGTTATTTATTGATCGTATGAGCGAGCTGCTACGTGCTGTCGAACTCAAAAATCCCGATGCTGAATCTGAGATGTTCAACTACATCACCTCATGGCTTCGACACCACATCGTCAAGGATGACAAGCCCCTTGCTATATTTCTCCGGGACAAGCTTGTCGCCTGATGCCGACGTTAAAACAACTTTGGTTCTAGAGGTGTGTCAAAGTTTGGTGCTGGAAGCCAAGCCATTGCGGACGGCTCAAATTGGCACTGACCCGGCATAGCGGACGTTCTTTGTGAACGGCGGGTGTCTGGGGTAGAGCGGTCAGACACGGCCAGAGGCATCATCGGGGACATTGCCACGGCGAGAGCCCTGCCCATATAGGCGGTTAGGTGTTTGCCCCAATCGATTAGGGACGAAAAGTCAGAGGAATTCGTCCCATTCGCTCTTGGTCGTCGCCTCGGATTCCTTGATTCCCAGGCGCGACCGCGAGAGAAAGTGCAGCCCCAACTCGCCCGCCAGACCTCGAAGACTGCGAGACGTTGATTCAATCACCAATCCAAAGGGCGAGGTCTTGGAGCCTCCAGCGGCAGTCGGAATGGCGATCCCGGTCTCGGCCATGGCGGCGACGGCTTGGCGGTAAACCGACCACTGTTCGCAATAGAGTTGCAAGTGATTGCGATCCAGGGGCGACAGCATACCTCGCTCGCGCAGCAGGGGTGCAAGGCGTTGCCATTCCGCCAGGGCGACGCCTTGCAACTCTGGCGGCGGGGCGGTCACGTTGTCGGCCGGTGCTTCCTTGACGGCTTTGATGTTCTTTTTCGGGGTAGCGGTCCCGGCTTTGCACCGGGTCCCCTGCAGTCGGTGTATTTCAGCAGACTTGGCCAGTGCACCACGCATTTCGAGCCTCCCTCCTGTAGGATAAAACTACAACATATCAATATGATAGCACGGATCGCCGGGCGGCGAAAATAAGTTTGGGCATCGGGCCTACCCGCGTTTTTCCCCGGCGTCGGTGAAGCACCCCCGTTCCTGTAGTGATTTGCCATCCCCCCGGCTATTATCAGGTTGCTAATCGTGATGCTCAAGCCTCCCGATTAAGAACTCAGCTGGTGCTAATGACGCTCGCCGCGATATGGCTAAATATTGTCACGGCCAGCACGCTTCTCGAGACAACATGAAAAAGCCGCATCCCGGTTACGGGATGCGGCTTCATTCAGGAAGACGCTTGAAAGTAGCGGATAGCCTTACTTCTTAGCGGACTTCTGCGCGGCTTCGACCTGCTTCTTGACCGGTTCGAAAGCGGCGGTGAAGACGGTGGTGGTCAGTTCGGCAATCTTGCTGCTGTCGGCGACAGCGGCGTCAACGGCCTCTTTGACCAGCTTCTGCTGCAACGAGAGGAAATCTTCCGGCGACTTGACCGAGGCCAGTGCCTGGATGGAGGCGGTCAGCTTCTCGGCATTCTTCGTGGCCAGAGCCTGATAAGCCTTGGCCAGTTCCTGGAAACCGGCGATGGCGGCATTGCCGCTCTGGGTCAGGGCTTCGGCATTGGCTTTGGCGGCTGTGGTGATCTGGTCGAAAGCGGCGGTCGGCATTGAGATTATCCTTGGTTTGGGTTTGCGCACGATAATGCTGCGCTGCAACATGCCCCCTTTATACGTACGACATAGAGAAAATCAAGAGAGATGTTGCGGCGCAGCATTTCGGGATTGTCATAGCCCAAGAGCGTCAGTGCCGCCACCGTCTCAGCCCAAATCCGCACGACCACCATCTAGCCCGTCAGGTCAGCACTGCTTTGCGCTGCCGACACAGCGGCCACGATTGTCTGATCGAAACCAGGACGCGACAACCACTCGTGCAGCATATCGGCATCGCCAGACAACTGGACACGACCATCGCCCAGCGCCACCATGGCCATATAGTTGCACTTGGCTCTAACTGGCTCACAGACGGCCAGGGCACCAGCCCAGACCGTGACGGCGGCGGCGACAGCGGCGGCGGTCGGATAGCGTTCGGCGTCCACCAGGATGGTTGCACCCTTCCGCTTTCCTGCGGTCTGGTAGCGGTATTCGGTAAAGGTGCGAATATCGGTGGTTCTCCTATAGGAGTCTCTTATAGGAGTTTCACCGATATTCGCGCTTATCAGCCAAGACCGGACAGAATCCAGTTGCTCCTTGATCTCCGGGTGATCCCGGAACCATTGCCGGGCCGCGTCGGCAGGGTCGGCCGCCTCGCCGAACAACTCCTTGCAGACTCCAGCGACACCGGCCCAATTGGAGGGCACCAGCCCACGGGCCAGCATCAGCCCGACCGGGTCCACCCCATTTATCACGCTATCCCAGGTCACCCATTCGTCGATCTCGATGGGCAAGGGTACATTGGTCATAATGACAATCTCCACGGGGTTGGCGGCCGTCCGGCGAACAGATCGGGCGCGGGCTTCGGCCTGGATCAGCGGGGCGTCGGTAATCTGCCATCGGATCGCCTCGGCGTCGGCATCAGGATGGTAATCGGCGGTCATCGGGCGGCCACTACCACCCCGGCCAAGGGCGACCACCTCGGCCCTCAGATAGCGGTCACCCTCGACCGGCACCGGCAACCGCCCAAACAGAACGGACGCTATATCCTCGGCCACCCGTACCGGGACCATAGGCCGGGAAACGGTCCAGACTTTGGCCACGTCCCGCCAATCGTCCACCCCGGTAAAGTCGCCAAAATGAGTGACGTCGGTTGCACCCATGCGGGCCGGATCAGTCAGCGTCTTAGGGGTGGCCATACCGATTCCTGCAAGGTGCGCCTCGGTGTCCTGGGGCATGATGGCCAGCCCGCGCTTGCCCTCGGCGGCCAGGGCCGCAGCCTCGATCTCCAACAGCAACCCCGACCGCTCGGCATTGTTGGCGGCGGTCACGGCATCCTTGCCAGTGACCTTTTTTCCGGGGGCAATCTTCCGGTAGGCCACGGCCGAGTCATAGACCTGGATGCGGCGGGCATGGGGCGCAATCGCCTCGGCCTCGGCCACCACCAGGAAGCCCGGCAAGAACGCCTCGGCCAAGTGGGGATTCATCGTGGCATCAAGGTGCAGGATAGGCGCGGCCAGCCATGCCGGGCGGATATCCTCCCGCCAGCGGATTCGGACACCCTCGACGGCGACACCGCCCACCGGAATGGTCCCACGCACCAGATAGCAGGCTTCCGGCTCCGCATGGTCCATCAGATGGACAACGCCAGCCCAGAACCGGGCGCAGGCGACCGACCGGCGGTTATTGTCGGCCCATTGCGCCGTGGCCTTGTCCACTTCGTCTTTGGTCATGCCGGGACGGATCACGGAGTCCAAGTCATGCTTCGCGTTCAATGCCAGCTTGCGCGCCTCGGCCGCCATGGTGGCCGTGATCCCGGCCGCCTCGAATGCTTCACGCGAAAGACGGCCATGGGTGGCCGCTTCCGCAATGGCGGCGGCCAGCGATGCATACCGCCTGTAGGCATCCTCAGCAGCTTTGCGGGCGGCCTCGCGCTCCGCCTCGGACAGCGCCACCAGCTTGCCGTTGATCCGGGTGGACTTCCGGCCCAGATCGAACTTGGGGCCGCGCTTTAGCTCGTCGAGGGTGAGACCGTAGGGCCGCTCCACACCGCCGGTCATGCCCAACCAGGGGGATTCATCGATAATCACAACGTCAAAAGGGTCGCGCCCCTCCCGCTTGAAAACCTTCGGCGGCGGGCTGGTCAGGGCAGCATGGGCGAAAATCCAGATACTGGCGACCTGCGATTCCTGTCGGCGATAACCGCACGGGGCGATGGGCTTGGACGGGTGGTCCGGGTGGAATGGGCAATACACCCGCTTCATGCCCTTGCCCTTCACGCACAGGGCATCACGGCCGCCACCAGCCCGGCGCAGCACCTCGGCCGCCTCTTCATTGGGGCACATCCGGCGGCCGGGATTCTCGGGGTCTTCGCGTTCGGCTCCGCGCCAGATCGCGGCCACCGGCTTGCCCGCCATGGCGTTGATGCGGGCGGCGATCCCGTCCGACAGGCGATGGGTCGGCACCATGATGGCTATCAAAATGTCCGGGTGATCGGCGACCAAATCCAGGGCAAGCCGGATAGCCACTTCGGTCTTGCCAATGCCCGCGCCGACCTTCGCGCCCCACCGGGGAATGTCGGTATCCTGGGGCCGGTCAAACAGCTTATCCGCCAACCCGGACACCAGCCCATAATCGTCGTCGGATTCCCCGCTGTCCCCCGTCCGGGCGGCCACCAGGGCAGCTTGACGGCGGGCGGCGTGTTCCGGCACGGCGGCGAAGAAAGGGGCCAGGGCGGCCCGCAGATCGGCGGCGGCTTCGTCGGCGGTCATGGTGGGCGCGGGGAAGTCCGGCTCCGGTGATCCGACCCAACCATTACGGCGGGCGTCGCGCAGGATGGTGGCACATGTCACACCACCGGCCGCCCCTCGGGGTTTCAGCCCGGCCCATGTGGTTTCCGTATAGTCGGCGTCGTATTTATCCGACCTCTCCGACCAATCCCGCCAGAGGTCGAATCCGTCCTCGCCGAACGCGCCTTTCAGGGCATAGGCATAGCGGACCCAGTCATGGTAATCGGCATCATTGGGCACATGGGCCAGCGCCTCGGCGACCCGCGACAACCCCACGTTGTTGCCGGTTACCGAGGTGCGCCGATCACCTCCGCTTGTGATCGCCGATCTACCGCCCTTCGACACCGCGCCATGGCGCGCCAGGATCACGCGGACCTCGGCCAAGAACGCCTCGACCATCTCGGCCGTGATGGCGGTCAGGCGATCATGGGGCCACGCCAGAAGGTCGCCGGACGGCCACTGGTACGGCTTGCCAGTGCCTGGGTGGATGGCGGCGGCAACAAACTGTTTCCCGCCGCCGGACAGCACCTCGACATTGTGCCATTTGTAGCCCTTGGCGGCGGTATCATCGCCCGGAAAGGCGCACTCGCCGACACTGGTGTACGGCATGTCCTCGGGGCCGCTATAGACCCGCAAACGCTTCGGCCATGCGCCGATGCGGACAGGGGCCGGGCCGAGGATTCGCTCGGCGGCGGCGTCGATCTCGTCGGCCGCCTCGGGGTGCCGGACGTCAATATCGATGGCCGGGGTGGCCAGGGCCAGAACGCCAATGCCGTATTTGGCGGTGCAGGGATCGATGGACCATTCCGCGACCTGCTTAACGGTCAGGTTCCGGGCGTGGATCGGCCATCCCCTCTGATCCGGCCGCTTGGTGCCAGGGTCCACCGGGATGACGTAATACCCGGCGCGGCGATAGGCGACAGCGTCCCGGCCGAAATACGGCGGCGCGTCATCCTTGCCCACATCGGGCGAATCTGGTACATCATGAAAGGTCATAGTTACTTACCTTTTACGGCCGCTCGGATTGGTCCTCCGGGCGGCCGTTTTCATTGGTTTCAGTCGGGCGACAATGCCCTCGGCTTCGGGCTGGACAAGGCGACCAGCCTCACAGGCCCGGCGGTCAGTATGGCGTGGCCGACCCAGGCAGCGAGACCGGGGGCGCGGCGGGCCGCCTCAAGGGCGGCGTCGCGGTCCTCGGCCACCAGGGCGGCGACCATTTCGCAGATGACCGGCTTAGGGGCACCGGCCTTGAAGAGTTTGGACAGCAAGGCGGCCCGGATTTCCGGGGCGGCTGCATTGACCAAATTCGCGGGGGCGTACTTTTCGCCCTTCATGGCCAAGTCGAAATGCCGGGTCAGATGATCCGGCAGCCATGCCCGGACGGCGGCCAGGGCGTAGTGGGGGGCGGTCATTCGACCGCCCCATTACGCCCATATAGGTAAGGGGCGGAGGTCACCAGCACCCCCCGACCCGATCGAATTCGCCCCGGAAATCGTCGAGCTTCTTCAGCAACGCGACCGCGTCAGCAAGCCGCATTTCGCCACGTTCGACGGGCTTTGCTTCAGCGAAAAATTCTTCCTGATCAGCCGCAGCTTCGGGGATTGTGAGGCCCTTCGGCGAAAGCGTCGAATGAAAGCGGTAGTTCGCCACCTTCCAGACCCAAAGACCGCCGTGGAGGTCTGATGCCTCCGCCATGCCAATCCTGGCCAGAAGAGCGACCCCGCGATCCTTGAGGTCGTAATAATCACGCTTCACAAAAGCATGCTCCCGCGCAATGCCGTACATCTTGCGCCGATACGTTGCCGATGCCGCATCGCGGCGGCGCTTTGCCGCACGGTTGACCGCGAAAATGGCTTTCGCGATGTTTTCCGGTGTCGCCTCCACCTCGACCGGCACCACCGGCGGGCGGCGGCGGCGACCGGAAGGGCGGACTTGATTGGCCGACCACCAGTCGCCCCACCCAGACCAGCACCACTTCGACTTGGCGGGAATCGCATCGGGGATCGGCTCATAGCCGAGGCGTCGCCATTCGGTCGTATTCTTGAGGTCAGGTTCGTCCCGGACAAGGAAGGCGGCGACCTCATCCAAGGTCGCCTCATAGGCGCAGCCGAGAACCACGTTGTTGCGGAAATCGACGAGTTGATACAGCCCTTGATTATTGCTGTGGGGCTGGCCACGCAGGCGCGACTTGATCAGGCGGTGATCCAGGCGAGCGGCCTTGCGGCGGAGGGCGGATTCGGTGATGGTCATCATGCGGCCTCCCCGGCGGCGACCCGCTCCGACAGGATGCTATTCATGACGCCGATCAGCGGCACAAGCATGCCGCACGGCATGTCGGCGGTAATGCCGCGCAACAGCTCCGCCAACAAGTCAACATAGTCTTCGCTCGGGTCATTCCGGGCAACGTCGGCCATGTGCTCGGCCAGAGCCGAACCGACCGCGCCCTTGTCGAACTTGTACGCGGCCATGAGGGCGGCCATGGGGTCGAGGTTCTGACCTTTGAACTTGGTGAACTGTGTGGCCACGGGGGCGACCTTGTTGCGAGTGTTGAACTTGTTGATCTCGACGGCCAGGGCGATCTCGACGTCGGCGAAATGCGACAAGAAACGGGCGAGGGTAGCGGGGCGATTGGTATTCATGATGATTCCTTTCGGGGAAATTTGGGGGTGGTAACGCGTTACTTTCGGCGTCCCGGCTGGTCACGCGTTACCTCGCTGGTAGGCGAGACGGATCAGCTCCTTGAGGCGACGCGCGCCTTGGGCGTTGTATTCGTGGAGGGCGTCGTTGAAGGCGTTGGAGATAGTCATGCGGCAACCCCATTGTTGGAGTTGCGGAGCGACGCGGCCCAATTGGCGATAAGGTCCGCTTCCCAGGCGATGGAGCGGCCAAAGCGAATCGGTGCGGGGAACTTGCGTTCGTCAATCATCCGCTTGAGCGTCATGCGGTTATTGACGATTCCTTGTTCGACAAGGTCTTTATATCGCAGAAGGGTTTTCATGGGGGTGATCTCCGTCACTTGTTGTAACTGGAGAGCACCCTAGCCAAACCGTCCGGGAAGATGCCCCGGTGTTCCCAACTATTTTTTCGGCAGCAATCCCATGTCGCGCAGCCCGCGATTCACCGCCCTTTTGACGGTGTCCGGCTTCATACCCATGTCCTTGGCCAGTTTCTGCAACACGGCCTCTTTACTCTGTCGAGAATTCCGGGCTTGTGCGAGCTGGTACAGCTCCGCCCACTTGCGGTCACGGTCAATGGTGGTGCGGAGCTTCCCACCCTCGGAGGACCCATCAAGCGACACCAGACTCCGGGCCGCTTCTCGGTGCAGTTCCAGAAATTCGATAACGTCATGGATCGCCGCTTCGGCGGCGTCCTCGGCTCCTTTTCGGTAGGTGGCGCAGGACTCGGCGGAGTATCCCCCCTCCTCATAATTGTCGGCCAGATTGCGGGCTGTCTTACGGAGCATCCGTTCGAGCATGGCCTTCAGTGATTCGGCCCGTTCTTTCGCTGCGGTCATTCTCCCCCCCCACCACCTTGGCGACAAAAGCATCCCAGTCGGCGAACAGCTTCTTTTTCTGGGGGAGATATTTGGCGCGGTTGTAGACGCCAGCCACACCAGCCTTCGTCCCGGATATATGGTTTACGGCAGCCTCAACGATGTGCGGATCGGCGTCTAGTTCGTCGCCAGCCATGGTGACAAAGGTCCGCCGAATATCGTGGAAGGTCCAGCCCGGCATAGGCTTGCGCTCATCCTTGGCGCGGCGGGCGGCGATGGCGGTATCTATCCGCTTCTTTGCCTTCGAAAATCCCGAAATCGGTGCCTTTGTCGTCGTGGTCAATATCCACGGGCAACGGCGGTACTTCGGCAGTCCGCCCAAGATGGTGGTGGCCGTCTTGGCCAGAGGAATCAGGTTGTCGCGGCGATTCTTGGTCCGCTCACCCGGCAGCGTCCAAAGTGGCCCCTCCCCATCCAGGTCCGCGAACTCCGACCACACCGCCTCGGCCACCTCCTTTTCGCGTTGGCCGGTCAAAATCAACAGCTTGACCATGGGCCCGAAGGGATGCCCTACGGCATCGGCTGCGGCCCAGACGTCGCGCAACTCCTCTACCGATAGCACCCGATCCTTGGTGACGGCCGCTTGCGGTTTGGGGACCGTGAGGGTGGGTGGAACTTGGATCAAATCGCGCTCCGCACACCAGCGAAAGAATTTTGAGAAGTACCGGCGTTGCGAGGCAGCCTTGGCCAGGGCGCCCCGTGCGGTGATGGCGTCCAGCACGTCCAGCACATCGCGCTTACTGATCTCGGTCACCATCTTGTCAGTCCAGGCGGCCACGTCGGTGCCTTGTAGAGCGGCTTTGTATGCCCGTGCGGTGCTATCCCTGAGCCCGCCCTTGGCTTGCCCGACATGTTTGGCCATGAAATCCTTCACCACGGCCGGGAACAGCAACTTGGCATTTACCGCCCGTTGGGCCTCTTGCATCTGGGCATTCGCGGCCTCGCGCTCGGCCCAAACAATCCGAGGGTCTTTTCCCACGGAGGCAATCGCCATGGCGTCCTTTGCCTTGGTGCGTGCCTCTTCCAGGGCGTCGCGGCGCATCTTTTCATCCACGGCATCGGCGGGATACCAGCCGAGGGTGATACGGGTCAGCTTGGACCCGATCCGCAGCAGCGCGAAGAAGGTCTTAGCCCCAGAGTAATTCGCACGCACGCCGAAGCCGGATGTGGTGGCGTCGTTATAATCGACCTGCCCGGCGGCGGGCGGTGCCATCCGGTCCAGAGCCGCGACGGTGAGTTTCATCTTGGGCATGCCGACCTCATAGGTAACATAGGTAACACGAGTCGGAACTCGGACAGCGCGGCATGCGCTGTTACCTATTGTAATATACAGTGATATCAGATTGAGCAATATCCTTGTGTTTTGGCGGCTTATGCCGCTATGGACTCGCTAACCTTTTGGCCGATTTGTTATGTCGTGAGATAACAGGATACCCCGCCGCAACGGCCTCTTAATCAGCTGGCCCAAGGTTCGAGTCCTTGTGCGCCCACCAAATTCAGGGGCCCCGGAAGCTACGGCTTCCGGGGCCTTTGACTTTTTGGCCACCCCCGGATTGGTCAGGAAGGCTGTCATTGGTTTGCAGCCCATTCCGCAAGTGGTTTGCAAACTCGTTCCCTACGAGTTCCCATCACCGCCCCTCCCGGCCCCTTAACCGGCGCTTGCTGGTTTTGAGCATTCACCGGGGGAGGGTCAATCATTCCGCCTTTCGACCGGACCAGAACACCGCTACATTACCGACCGCCAAGCGAATTGGCCTTATATTGTAGTTTTACGAGTCTGGATATGAAATCACTTCAAGCTATCTCATTGCGTGGCGCGGCCGTGGCATGCTGCATTACCCTTGCCGTCCTATTCACTGGTTGCGCGCAACAAGAGATAGCCGCCCCGCCCCCCCAGCATTGGATCACGACCGAACGGCCCGCTATCCTGAGAAGCGCTGCGGTGACCCGCTATCACATGGGCCTGACAATGCCCATCTATGGACTGGCGCTGGTGGATCATCGGCTGCTGTTCAATATTCACCCCAACCCCCGGGAAACCTGGAGCAACTTCCTGTTTGAACTCGATCTGGCGCAGAATCAGGTGAGGCCAGTGCCCATCACCGGGCGCGACGGGGTCGATCGCATGTATTTCCTTGTCCCGGGCGCGTCCTCCAAGCTTTTGGCTGGCTATTACCAGGGGCAAAGCGGATATGTCTATGAGATCAGGCTCGATGGACCCAAGGCCGTGGTGGAGGCGGTCCACGAGACCTATATGACCTTCCCCATGGGGCTCTTCAATGATGGAGGGACGAGTGGACGTTCGGCCCTGGTAAGTGCCGCGACTCCGGTCAGCCTGAATCTTGATACCGGCAAAGCGAACGACCTGTTGCCTTTGCCCTCCCTGGCGTTTTCTCCCCAAGGCATCATCCGGCTGAAGAATGGTACCATCCTGATTGCCGACACACCCATGAGCAGGTTAATTGCGATCAACTCACCTCAGGACATCAGGTATTTGAACCTGCCCGACGGAGTCCGTCCCCGTCAGATGGTCGAGGACGACCGGGGCCGAGTCTTCATCACTTGCACCGACAAGGCCGACGTCAAAGGACATGTCCTGATGATGGATCGGGACCTGAACCTGTCGATCCTGGAACAGTCACGGGCCTTACTGACTCCGCTGCCCGAGAAAATACATCTGGAAGGAATCGACTTCGACCCCATCCGCCACAAATTGTATTTCGCAGAAATGTCCAACGGCGTCGTAATGGAAGTCGATATAGATAAGGAAACCTATCTACCCTCAGGACGTGCCGTGCTGGAACTCGTCAATGCCGCGGAAGCGGTCATGCCCACGGACACGCTCATGCCCCTTCTCCAGATGTTTGCAGCTGGCACCTCGGATGCGGTACGCAATGTCCCCATCCCAGCCACGGGACGGTTGACCAGCTACCCGTTTCAGACCGCCAACAATAAACTCGTCAACTGGGAAAGTTATGCAGGCCGCCCCTATCGGGTGGTCAACGATGGAAGCGAGCCAAAGAACCGAGGTAGCGTCACCATCGAGACCGGTGCGATCCCCATAGCGTTGCGCCCCTTGGTCGAAAACGTCCCAACCAATTCATATTATGATACCTCTTTGGCGGGCAAGACCGTGGTGGTCTCGGCCTGGGCGGACGGGGTCGCGCCTCAATGCGTCCGTGTCGGATTCTATCGCGGCAATTCGATGCAAGCCGGATTCGGAGGGGTGAACGGCAAGAAAGGCATGTCAGAACCGGGGGTCTCGGAATTGCTGACCTACCGGGGGCAGATTGACCCGCAATTCACATCGTCAAATCCGTTTATCCTGATCGCCGCCAATTGCCGCGTCAGACTGCATAACATCCAGTATTACTCCTGCGACAGCAAAGGTTATGATTGCTAAGCTTGATTCGAGACGGTACCCAAAGCAGCAGGATAGATCTCAGATCAATCTATAAGGAAGTTGAGCGATACCGATATCAGCAGTTTTTCGAGGTATCCGGATGTTTGACTCCAACGTGATAAGACGGTGGGCCGCTTGCCTCGTCTCCGTCTTGTTGACATCCAGTTGTAGCGATGGAAGCGGTTTTTGCGGTTCCTCAGTCAATGCCAAGGCACCGGTCTGCTCGATGACCGAGGCACAGATGGCCGCCCTTCCTGTCCGGGCGGAATGGTGGCATCCCAAGCAAACTGTCACGCTGCACGCCCTTGAGACGGCCTCGCAAACCGAAGCTTTGCGGCGGGCCGTCGGCGGCCACGCCGGAATGGAACTGGCTGGCATTGCCGTTCCCGACCCGGAATCCCAGCGCTGTGATATCTACGTGGCCTTACCGCCTAACCCTTCGGCTTTTCAGTTGGAGGCGGTGGGCCACGAACTTCTTCACTGCCTTGCTGGCGGCTTCCATCCCGACATGCTGACCGGCAAGGCTGCCTCCAGCTATCTTTCTGCCCGTCAGGCGGCGGCCCAACGTGACGGCCTCTCACTCGCTATCGAGGCGGCAGAGAAGCAATCACGATGGACCTTGTCGTGCACATTTGGAACCGGCTCGTGCCCGCCGCCGGGCCGTAAGGCAGGAAAAACGATCGAGATTACCTTTCACCCGGTAACCGCCGATACCCAGGACCGCCTCCATAGGGCATTGGAGCCAACATCACATCGGGATCAGGGGGGCATCCTGACCGATCCTTCCGGGCGATACTGCGATATATACCTGACGCTTCCCCCCACCTATCTGGGTCGCGGCATGGAGAGCCTGGGACGGCGGATGCTCGCATGCTTCACGCCCTCGTCCAGCACAGTCTCAACCGAGCAACGCCAGCGGATCATCGACGAACTGCTGGCTGCCTCGCCCCCAACCCCCAACCCCATCAAGCCCTGACTCCAGTCATCGGAACTCGATCAACTGGCGCACCACCGGATCAAGTGGCATAAATCGCTCTATCCCAGCGGCGGCTGACGCCCTGAACGAAGCAATGGCCTGGGGCCGCATGGCCGGATCCCGACCAAGGATCAGGAGCAGCCCCCGGAAATACAGGCCAACAGGATCACGGCTATCGCGACCAATAATCGGGGTAACCAACTGCTCAACCGCCGTCAGATCTCCGGCCATGGCCCTATCCGTCAGATAAGCTATGGCCTGATCGGTGCGCCCAGGCGCCAATAGGAGTAAACGCTCGAGCCAAAGCCGCCACAGATCGCGGCTACCCGGCAGATCCGGCGCCAACCAAGCCAGTTCCTTACTGAAATAGAGATAGGACTGAACCCCAAGGCCGACGGTAATCAACATAATACTATCGCTTTGGGGGATGCGCTCCCGCAGGGTCGCCATCATGGCCCGTGCTGCAGGAACCAGGGCCGGATTAGTCCGGCCTCCTTCTTTGGCGAAGTCGGCAAATGCATCACGAATAGCCTCTGCCGTTTCCAGATCCGATCCGCGAGGATCGGCGGGCCAGACTCGCTCCATAGCGGTTCTATTCGCCACGTCCCTGCGCAAGTCCCTGATATTCAACCCGTACTCGGCCAGTATCTGAGATGCAAACAACGGCAGGGTAGCGACCAGCATCAGGCCCCAGGCGCCCCCCCTCCTGAAGAAGGCGGGAACAGTCCTCTCGTCCACCGAACGTGCAACTGCGGCCATCCCCAGGGCGAAGAACGGCAGGGAAAAGCAGAGATGAAACCAGACGGCGGCAATAAGGGCATAGGCAAGAGCCAAAACAGTCGCCGTCGGTCGCGCCGCTGGAGCCGCATATAGGGGCAGCACCATGAATCCCGCTAAGACCAGGATCGCTCCCGGAAGCCCCACTGCGTGAAGTGTGTCCAAAAGCCAGTTATGGCTACTAAAATAGTCACTGGACAGGAAGATCCAGGTTGGCTGCCATAAATTTTCACCAGTGACATTAAGATTGGCATGGAAGGCATCTTGAACCCGCCCCCAACCCTGTCCACTCAACCAGAAGGATGAACGGGCCATGTCGGCCAGCATCATATCCTGTAGATGGGCACGATCCACCAGCGATGGACTGTCGAGAAACGGCTTGGCAACCCGCAGGGCGAAGGGGGGCAAGAGTGCCGCTCCCCCCACCAGAGCAGCCGCCCCCCAGGGGGACCGAGTGACCATCCGGATAGGCCAAACTGGCAATCGCTCAGAGAGCAACACCAGAACCGCACCACCGATCAGGATGCTCCAAGCGGTTAGGCTGTGGGAGGCAAAAACGCAACCCAGCGAAGCAAATGCCAACATCACGGCAAGAGGCCAGTCCCTGCGAGCCCACGCCCAAGGCCGCGCCAAGACTGGAAGAGCGACGCCGATCCAGCCGTAATAGGCTTCGACGTAGAGTAGCAGCGTATGGTCAAGATCGGCGGAAAGGCGGTCGAATACCTTGAGCCCGGCGACCGCCAGCGCTACCGCAGCCGCAGCCCAACACAACAGCCGCCATGCCAGCTGGCAATCCCGGACCATCAACCCGCAAGCGATCATAATGGCCAAATCAAGGAACCACAGGGCGCCAAGACCACTTTGCGGCACACCAAGAAGGCTGAGCCGAGGCTGGGCTATAAAAGACGCGGCAACGAGGCTCCACAGGGCTACCGCCAGTGGCGCTAGTACATAAGGGTGGGAGAGATTGGCCAATGTCATGCGCGGGTTTGCCCAGGCACAACGGGCGAGCGCCAATGCCCCCAGTCCTGCGCACAGATTGAGCCACACCACCATGGGCTCGGCCTTGTCCCAATATCCGAAACGAAAAGACGGCAGCGACCCAAGGGCCATTGGCAGAGCCAACAGCAAAACCAAGGCCGGTCCGAGAACCTGGGGGAGACTGGGATCGGGAGACGATCGCACTAGGGCTCCCCAGGAAGCGTAAGAGGTTGGGAGATCAACTTGCGCCAGTGCTCCACCCAGCAGCATTCATGATCATAATCGGCCAGAATCTCGATCCGAGGTCGCCGTCCATCAGGATAGCTGGCGACATAGGCTCGGGCCACGGCGCTCGGCACTGTCCGGTCGCGCCCGCCGGAGAAATGGAGTTGCGGGACATTTACCAGCCTTGCGGACTCATCGGCGGGATTCAGTGAATAGCGCAAGGGCTCCAATCCGTCCAGCCTCGTCCAGGTGGCGTGATCGAGGACTCCGACTACCGAAATCAAGCCAGCACTGTCAGATCTGCGGGCAGCAACCAGGGCGGCCACGGCACCGCCGCCGGAATACCCCACATAGAAGACCTGGGTTGTGCTGGCCCGGCGCACTAACAGATCAATCGCCGCATCGAAGGCTTCAATTACTTCCAGGGCATATCCAGCTGTATCCCAATAGGCGGGCTGGCAGTTTCGGAGATGACTGCCGCGGACGTATTGGCAGGGCCGCGCCAGATAGACCACGTTCGACCGCGGGTCTCTCACCGCCAGCTCCAGGGCAAGCGGGCGCCGGGGAGTGGGATCATCAGAAATCCGGTTTCGGCTGATCCAGGAATATCCGTCACCTTCTATGTACACAACCAGGGGAGCCCCTGGAACCAAGCGAGCCGGACCAAAGGAGTGGAGGTCGAAGGTCGGAGTCGCGATTACTTCCGATCGCCAATGACGCTGCGTTGCCAGGGCCTCCGCGACGTCAAGACGGCTGGCGCAGCCGGGCAACATCAGGCAGAAAAGGAAAAGGGCTAAGCCCGAAGACTTAGCCCTTCCCAACATTTCCAGACTAATCCGCAGACTAGAACTGATAACGGACCTTAGCAGTGCCCTGCCAGACGTCGAGGCTGGTGCGACCGATCGAGTTGTACGACCCCTCGACAGTACCGGACCACGGTCCAGCGCCACCGAAATCCACACCCAGACCGGCAACGCCGCCGCCATTATCCACGGCTGACATCTGGCCATTGCTCTTGAGCACCGCCTTCGGCTTGGTGAAGTCCCACTCGCCGGTCAGCTTGACGAAGGGCGTAAAGCCGTCGAAGGCGTAGCCGGTCTTCAAACCACCGCTGGCGCGGCCGAAGTTGATACCCTGGGCGGCATTACGAGCCGTGCTGGTACCGGTGTCGTTGTACGCGTTCTGCATTTCACGCAGATACAACACGCCGACCTTCGGGCTCAGGCGCCAACGATCGATAGCATAGGAACCGGTCAGGTTGGTGGCACCGAACCAACGACCACCATCGAACGACCCCTTGACCGCGCCACTGGTGCGGCTGACATCGTAGGTCAGCCAAGTGTAGCCACCCGACAGATCCGCAGTCCAGTTGGGGGTGATGCTCACACCCAGATACGGGGCCACGGTATAGCCATCGGCCTTGTAGGTACCGGAATTGAACTTGGTCTTGATATCGACATTTTCATAACCGAAGCCCACGCCGCCGAGAACACGATCAGTGAACTTGTAGTCGACACCGAACACGGTGTTGATAACGTTACCATCCATGCCGAGGGAGGCTTCACTCTTGCGGATGTTCACCCAGGTGCCCTGGGCCCAGAGGCCGAGCTTCGGAGGCATCCCGCCCCCGCCCTTACCGGAGTCGCGAGTATTGAACAGCTTGCTGACCGGACCGCCAACGCTGCCCCCACCGACCGAACCACCGACCGCGCCGCCGACCGCACCACCAACCGCGCCGCCAATCAGACCAGCAGTCTGAGCCGCAGCTACAGGAGCCGCCACCGAAGCAACAGCCTGATTAGCAACTGCGGCAGAGGACGATGCGTCGGACGCGGCCAATGCCGGGCTGGCCAAAACCACGCCCGCAACCCCAACAGCCGCCAGGGCCGAAATCCGATCAATCCTCATCCCCAGTTCTCCTCAATCGTGCCAGGCCAGAGCCCGACGAGATACCACAGCTTTGGTAAGGCTTTTACCACGGAACGCAGAGATGTCAACGCCGACAAGTGCGAAAATGTCGCCATTTTGGCAATAGTGATATTTTTGCACGCCCCCAATAGATGTGCTGCGCAAAGAGACGACGAACCTAGCGCAGCAGAAAATCTGCGACCGCCCTCCATCCCGTTGCGCATCCGAAGTCTTCGGCAGCGGGCGTCACGAATAGATGCGGTTCCGGCTGGATCGAGCATTAGCCAAAACCACGGGCGCCCGCCGCAAGTAGGAGAACGGCGACCAAACAAGGGAGCGGGCCACCGCGACCGAGCTTATCCGTCTCGCAGCCTGAACCTGACGGCGCCGAGCCCATATCCGCGGCAATTGCGCCAGTGCGTCCCATATCGCCCTGAACGCAGTCCTCCCTTGGCCTCGCAACGCAGCCTTAACCACCAGCAGCGCCACCCCCCCCACATGGAATGGCAGCAGCGACCAAAACAACGGCCCCGGCATATTCTTGACGAAGCACCAAACCAGATTGCGCAAGCCGTGATAGCGGGCGAAGTCCGATGTACTGCTGCCGGAACTGGCGCCCCCCACATGCCTGACCTCGGCACCAACAACCTGGATGCAGCGGTGTCCGGCCAACCGTAGACGAAAGGCCAAATCCACGTCCTCAACATAACAAAAGAAGCTCTCGTCGAAGCCACCAACCGCCGTGAAGGCGTCATGACGATAAAATGCGGCGGCGGCACAGGGGCCGAAGACCTCACCCTCGGGCGGCAGAGCCAATGCGGGCCAACCGAAGCCTCCTCGCCATGGCACACCCGCAAAAAAGTAATTGTCGCCCGCTCCATCCAAGCGACCAAGGTCACCGGCATCCCTTTGCGTTGAGCCGAACATGGCCGTATCGGGATGACGCGCGGTCGCTTCCAACAGGCGCTCCAGCCAATCGGGCGCGGCAAAGGCGTCAGGATTCAAAGTGGCCAGCCAGACCCCTCGGGACAGAGCGGCAGCGCGGTTGTTCCCCACGGCGAACCCGACATTGCGGCCAGGACTGTCGAACACGAAGCGGCTATCCCCCGCGACAGCCGCCATGGCTGGGATCAGCGAACCATCGGACGAACCATTATCGACGACGATGACCTCGAAATCGGCCATGGTCTGCCCGAGCAAGGCTCGCAAACAGTTCTCGAGATGTGGGCCAGCCAAGTAGTTGACCACCAAAACGCTCACTGCGGGAGCATCCGGCCTGGAAGTTGAGTGTGCGGACCTCATCGCCCAGGTATACGCAGATTCATCAATTCAGGCCAGCCCCCCCGGATTGACATAATCCAGGAAATTTCCCAAGACAGGACATCGACAGCCTTGACGGCGACTGGCTTCCCTGAAGCCCTAAGTTGAGCTATTTTGCACTGGCGTGGGCGGATAGAACGTCCATTAGGGATATAGGTTCGTAGCTTCGGCGTATTTTTCAGAAGCGGGGGGCGAAGTGGCGGCCAATGGCTTATGATCCCTGGCGCTCCCCGTTCGCCTCAGACAGCCGCTTGTCCAAAAATCTTACGAAATTCTTGGGGTGCGCTGGCGCATGACGTTTCGTCGCCTCGATACGCCCCCCCAAGCCTATGTCCGTGTCCGCCGAATTATAACACTGGCTCTCGGAGCGCTTGTTCGCACGGGAGGTGTGTGTGTTTTCCTGGTGACAATTACGTTTTCTGTCGGCGCCCTACTGAGCTTTATCAAAATTGGAGACTCATCAATACTTGAAAGGACGATAAAATGGCACAAGCAGACTCATACATTTCTTGCAACGCAGTTCAATGAATACGAACAGATAGGATCTATAGATATTTTGATCCTAGGGCCATCACGAGCCTACAGCAACTACGATATTACCGAGATCGAGAGCTCTAATTACCAGGCATTTTCATTTGGCACTTCTGCGCAGACGCCCAAACAATCCTACTACTTCCTCAAATACGCCCTTGCCCGGAAGAAACCAAAGCTGATCATCTACGATTTCTATTCGCGGATGTTCAGTACCGAAGGCGTAGAGGCTCTCCCCTATCTGCTGCACGATGCGCCACTCGACCTGGAAATGCTCCAAATGGCAGCTGCGCACAGAAGCTTAATTCCATTGCGGGTTGTGGTGGCCGAAGTTATCGATCGCTTGCGCCACCCCCGACCTGCCAACGTCATCATTCCCAACAACGGCAACCGCACCTATGTCGGCAAGGGATATGCTGTCAAACTCAGCAAAAACAGCACCCTGACGGCACCACGAGCTTACCCGATGCTCGAAGATCAGGTGGAAAGCTACATGACCCTACTTGACCTGGCTGCCGCCTCCGGAATCCCAGTGGTGACGGTGCTGGGGCCGCCATTCGAGCAACGAGAAGATATGCCGGCCTCGGTGCGGAAGGACTGGGATGCTTTCAGATCAACTCTCGCCAAGCGGGGGGCTCCGATCGTCGATGCAAGCCTGTTCCTGCCTAAACTCGACCCAACTACTCTGTTTGCCGACCGTGAGCACCTTAATAAATTGGGAGGGACGATCTTCACCCGAGCCCTAATGGAGCATCTCCAGGCGAAAGGACTCTTGCCGCCCCCCCGTGACCCGGCGCAAGTACAGCGGACCGTATTTGGGGTGCGCTATTCGGCACAGTCCCATATTCCCCATAAATTTGACATGGCCGCGACATCCGGCACTGGCTTCGACTTGCCCTTCAGCATCCTGGAGCAAGTCCATGCGGGCCCCGACGGCAGGGAGATCGAACTTGGCAACTCCCCCCAGATCTCGGTCGCCGACATCGACCTGGACGGGCGAAAGGCTCCCGTCTTGCGCATACAAAACACCACGGATCAGGAGGTGTCTCTTCGACGCAAGTTCATCGACGAGAAATCGGTCTATGGCCTAGGCGACAAATCCCTGGCCGGGCGAGCGGTGCGCTTCGGCGTTTGGGTGACCGGAATCGTCGTTCGCAGATTTGGGTGGCGGCGTCCACGCCGTTTGGGCTGGCTCGCCGATGGGATTCGGTGGCTGCTCACCTTCCATTTGGTCTGTTTCGCCTGGGTTTTCTTTCGGGCCGCAACCCTCACAGAGGCCAGCGCCTTTTTGTCGTCAATTGCCCATTGGCGCGAAGGCAGCGCCTTGTCGCTGTTCACCGGCGAAACCACGTTTCTGGTTGCCGCCCTGGCGGGAATCGCTCTCGTCGAGTTGACGGCCCTGATCGGACCCCGATTCAATTTTATATCAGCATCGGAATCATCGCCTGTGCTGAGGTACTTATCCATAGGCTTCCTGGCATCGTTCATTGTCTATTTCGGTGCCTTCCAACAGGGCCGGTTCCTCTATTTCCAATTCTAGGTTCACACCCCTTTGATCAGAGCCAGAACATGAGCAAATCGCAGCACAGTTCGGGACGTAACCCTGAGCCAGATCCGAGCCGCAGGGAGAGGTGTAAGCAAATAAGGAATGGCGGCGTCATGTTGGCCGATTGCACGGTAGAAGGAGTTCAATCCGCCTGATATACTTGCCGCGCGGGCAGGGGTGGACAATACCGGCGCAGCCTTACGCGCCAATAATGCACGTGACGCCGCACGTAATGTAACTCCGGGGATTTTCCTGTATGTATTCTGAAACGAATCCAACATCTGACTCAGGCATTCAACCAGAGCCTACCGGAATCACGTTCTCAGTAATAATTCCATTTAAGGAATGGTCACCAGACCTTAGTGAATGTCTAACGCATTTAGCTTTGCTTCCTAAGCGTAACTGGGAAGTATTCCTTCTTCCGGATTCTGCGATCGAACTTCCCGACGAATTCTCCGCCCTGCCCATTTCGATCATCGTCACCGGTCCGATCAGTCCGCCAGCCAAACGCGACATGGGCGCGCGGCAGGCGATCGGCACGTATCTCGCCTTCCTGGACGACGACGCCTACCCGTTTCCAGACTGGCTGAGCGCAGCCGAGGACTATCTGAAAGCCCACCCCGGAGTCGGGGCGGTCGGAGGCCCGGCGATCACGCCGTCCAGCGATTCATTCTGGAACAGGGTCTCGGGTGCGGTTTTCCTCAGTAGCCTGTCAGGGGGCTTTCCCGAACGCTATATACCTGTGGGTAAACCGCATTTGGTCGATGACTGGCCGACCGTCAACCTGATCGTCAATAGGACCGCCTTCATTGCCGTCGATGGCTTCGCCAATAGCTATTGGCCGGGCGAAGACACCAAGCTGTGCCGCGACCTAGTAGGTGGCGGCTGGACCATCCACTATGCCCCGTCCATCAAGGTGTTCCATCACCGCCGCGCCACCCTTGGCAAGCATCTTCGGCAAGTGGGCAGCTATGGCTACCATCGCGGCCTGTTCGCCAAACGCTATCCCGAAACGTCGCGCAAGTTGATCTTCTTTATTCCCTCGGCTTTCGCCCTGTTCGTAGCGATCGGGTTGATCTTGTCGCAATTCTCCGAAACGATCCGCCTTCTATATATCGCAGGCCTTTCGGTTTACGGACTGGCTCTGATCAAGGTCTGGTTCGACGTTAGAAAGCACGAAGGGGGCGTGGTCGCCCTGCTGAGCCTGCCCTATGTCGTCATAACCCATCTGTGGTACGGGACGCGGTTCATTGTCGGCCTGTTCGCGCGAAACTACTCGCCATCCCTCGGCCGCTGATCGGATCCCGACGCCGCCGCCGCTAATTCAGCTTGGCCCCGCGGTCTGCGACGGCCCCTTCCGGGCCCAAAAAGCCACCAGCGCAGCGTCAAGGCGGGCGATCAGGTCCAAGGACCACCCAAAAAGTAAGGATTCCAGCCGTGGGTTGCGCAGATAGATGAATTCGGAGACCTTAGAGACCTGAAGCATCAGGAAGTAGCCCACAAAGAGCGCCAGGCTCTTCTTTTTTAGGCTCCTCAAGCGCATATCATCTCGCATCCGCAGCATTCGGCGCATCATTGCTGCGTCGAAATTGAAAGTCGGAACCAGACGGGGATCGTACTGCATCCGCTTCACCGCCTGATAAAATGGTCGCCTGATGTTATGAAACATCGGACTGAGGTACCATTTCCTGTTCTGCTCGGGCAGTTCCTCATATTCCTCAGTCCCAGGGCACGGCAACATGATGTTGACGGGAATAGAGTCGGCATATCGCCAGAGAATCTCGGAAAACGCCCGTTCCTCCGCCTCGATGCGCTCGAGGTCATCGAACGAGAAGCCGATCAAGCAATTGGCGCTGACTGTAAAGCCCTGATCCGTGTAATTCTTCAGGTTCTGATAGACGACATCCAGGCTCTGGATCTTGTGGACACGATTCTGCGTGGCTGATTCAAGGCGCTCCAATCCAAAACTTACCCAACCAAACCCGCTTTTCTTCATTAGAGAGATGATTTCCGGCTTAACAACGCGAAATGAATTGCTCTGAATCGTAAATGTAATGTGCCTGTTAAGGCCGCGAGCAATAATTTCTTCGCAGAATTCCGTCACCCGCTTGTCGGATAGTGTGAAGTTGGTGTCCGTAATATCAACGAGATCGACGCCAAACGCTTTGCGCTTACGTTCAATCTCATCGACAATGCTATTAACGCTTCGGCGGCGCACCGGCTCCTTCAGATAGCGATCGCTACAAAAGGCGCAGCGAAACGGGCAACCGCGTTGCGACAGCACGGCTCCAAAGTCGTTGGCATCTCTTGCGTGGCGGGAGAAGTCCGAAACTTGGTAGATGGCGTAATTCACGTCGCTGTACTGGTCGAGATCCTGGGGCAACGGAGCAACACCACCGTCGATGACAACTCCTTCGCGACGGAACGCCACTCCGGGTACAGCCATATTGACCGCGTCTCGCCGCCCTTCGCGGATATCCAGGACAGCCCGCAGCAACTCCAGAACCACGAGTTCTGCCTCGCCCCGCACCACATAGTCGATGCCGTGGTCGATGGCCTCCTCGAACATGTGGCTGACATGCACGCCGCCCGCTACGAAAACCGGGGCGGGAGACTTGGCGTAATGACACCGCAGATATTGCGCCGTCGTATAGGCGGTATAAGCATTGGACGTGCTGATGGAAAAGCAGATGACATCCGGTGCGAACGCCTCGACCTCAGCCAGAATATCCTTATGCTGATAGAGGCGATAGCGGCCGTTGTTGTCGATCGCCTTGACGGTGAACTCCTTACTCACCAACGTCGCGATAATCGACATCCCATAATTAATGACATTCGTTCGGATATAGTCCCGCTCTCGAATGAACAATACACGGCCGGTCAAGACGACATTCTCCTTCTCCGTCATTGCGGCTCGGATCGGTGCCGGGCAAACGATCCCCTGAAATCAACCAAATGGCCCACAAGTTTAACGCCCGCTCGCATGAGGAACCTGACATCGTCCACCGACCTCACCGCCGCAAGTTTGCGAAGGACGAAACGCGGGCTCAGCGCCGCTTTGTAGAGCTCCTGGGTGAAGCGCAACACGTCCTCGCTTGAAATCGGGCTATTCCATACCGATTCCTTCATGTCGTAGCGATCCCAGTCCTCGGTCAGCAACCATCCTTGCTCGCGCGCTTCGGCGAACAGCACAGTCCCCGGATAAGGCACGACGATCGTCGCTTGAAGCGAGTCAATCAGATTGGATTTGAACAACTGGCGCGCAAAGGCGATGGTGTTTTCCGCCTCAAGCGCAGTTTCCCAGGGATAGCCCACCATGGTGGTGACATGCGGCTCGAGACCCGCTTCCTTGGCAAGCCGGACAGTCGCCTCGATATCCGAGACGCGAATGCCTTTCTTCAGGCGATCGAGCGTCGATTGGGTGACCGATTCCAGTCCGATCAGGACGAAGCGGAAATTGGCCTTGCCCAGCAATTGCCACTCCTCGCGCGACAACGCCCCGACCCGCATATTACAGCCCATGACCACCCGCTTGTGGTATCCGCGGGCAATAAGGCCGTCGCAGAACTCGCGAAGCCACTCTCCTTTGGGAAAGCATCCGGAATCGTCGAAGATTTCCTTGATTCCGCGCTCGATCAGCTGGCCGATTTCATCCAATGCCCGCTGGGGACTAACCGTACGGAACGTGGCGCCGGGGAAGATCGTCGTCCAGCTGCAGAACGAGCACCGCCCCCACCAGCAATCCCTGCCCGCCATAACATAGGTCCCGGGCGTGTATTTGAAATTGCCATTGCGATAGGCGTAAAGCTCCCACCGCGTGAGGTCGCGGTCAATGATCGGTGCGGTATCGAGATCGTGATGCAGCGCGATTGCCCCGACCGCCTCAACCCGCCCGTCCAAACGACGCCAAACGCCCCCGGGCAGGGTCTCGGACTTGCCATCCAGCCACGCGATTAGACCAGCGAATACAAAGTCGAAGTCGCCCCCCGTGACCACATAGTCAACCGGAGAGTGTTCAAAGCTTTCCGCGGGTAGGGCCGTAACGTGATCGCCGAAAAGCACGACGATGGGATCGAAACCGCTTTCCCGCTTAAGCTTCTCGGTGATGGCCCAGTGGCGCCGGACGGTCGGCGTCTTGACCTCCATGGCAATGACGTCGGGCCGCTCGGAAAGGATTCGCTCCCACCACTGCTCGAAACTCAGTTCCTCGGCAATGGCGTCGTCCCATAAGACGGCATAGCCGTCGTTCTTGAGCCGGGTGGCGGCATAGGCTGGAATCACGGGGTAGATATAGGTTGGGCGCTTGAACCACTGGAACTGCCTGTTCTGGGAAAGCAGCGGAACTCCCTTTTCGCTTTGAAGCGGCGGGTAAGAAATCGCGACTTTACCGATCGTGCTGCGCTGCGCCAATTCAATCATTCCAAACGAAACCAGCCAACTTTTTGCCGCAGCAAGCCCCCGAAACGCCCAATACCCGGGTGTGTCGGCATGTTAGGCAATGGAATCGGCGCATGGCAAGACAATCCAACAGGGAGAATCCATCCGATCCACGTCAGTGTGGTGACGATGCGCATCGGCGCACCGAAAGGGCCGTTCCGCGCGGCTGGACATATTCCGTAGATAAGTGGCATATCAATCGCCCAAAGTCATTATCCGACGCCCCCAACGGGTGGTCGGCGCGACACCAGAGCGCGAAGTCGAAGAATGCGACCACTCGTTTCCGTGATTATTCCAACCCACAACCGGAAGAACCAACTTCTGGCCTGTCTGGAATCGCTGTCACGCATCGACTACCCCAATGTCGAGATTCTGGTCGTGGACAACGCTGGCACCGACGGATCGGCAGAGGCCGTCCTCAGTGCCCATCCTAGGGTGCGGGTGTTGCGTCAGACTGAGAATCTTGGTGCCGTGGGCGGGCGTAATGTGGGTATCGCCCATAGCGGCGGAGACTACCTTCTGTTTGTTGATAGCGACAATGTCGTCGCCCCCGATTTCCTCACCCATCTCGTGGATCTGGCGGAAAGCTCGCCCGACATCGGCTTCGTCGGTCCCAAGATGTTTTACCGTTCGGCCCCCGACCGGATATGGTGCATGGGAGTCGATATCAGTCTGTGGACAAGCAGGACCCACTATCGCGGCATCAACATGCCAGACGACGACACGTTTTCACGAAACTGCGATACTATTCAGATCCCGAATGTCTGGATGGTCCGACGCTCGGTTATTGAGCGGGTGGGAACAATGGATCCCATCTATGTCATGAGCTACGGCGAGACCGACTGGCCGATGAGGGCTGGACGGGCGGGATTCCGCAGCGTCATATGCGCCGCCGCCAAGGTCTACCACGACATCGAACCGAGCGTCGGCTGGCGCGATGGGATCATGCTGCGCGGCAGCCCCTACCGCGCCTACTATTTTTCGCGCAACCGCACCATATTCATGAAGCGTTTTGCCAATCCGCTTCAATATGCCTGCTTCTTGGTTTTCTTTAATCCAGCCTTCTTTCTGGCGTACACGTCGATTTATCTGGCCTGCCGCAGAATGGACCTCGTCGGGGCCTGCGCCCGCGGGTTCGTCGACGGACTGGTCGAGGCCAGACGGGTGTCCCGCTTGCCTGCCTTCTCGCCATCGGCAGAAGATAGTGCGTCCGAGGGGCGACACACCATGCTGCAAGGATGACGACATGAAGGTTCTGTTCATCAATCCCTGGCAGAAAACTCTGTTTGGAGACGAAAAGGCCCGGCCCGGCCACCCTCATCTGGGCTTGGCCTACTTGGTCGCCGTGCTGAAGAAGGCTGGACATTCCTGCGCGGTCTTCGACCAGGGACTGGAAAACGACGACGACCTGTTGTTCCGGCGCTTGCACGACTGGCAGCCGGATTTGGTTGGCATCACCTCGTTCAGTTTCAGTATCGACTACGCTGCCGATCTGATCCGACGGATTAAAGAGGTGAGCGACGTCCCGGTGATCATCGGCGGCGCCCATGTCTCTGCGGTCCGCGAACGGGTCCTGGAGGAAACCGTCGCCGACTTCGCCATGTACGGCGAGTGCGAAACGGCAATTCTCGACTTTCTTGTGCAGTTGGGTGGCGAGCGCGATTTCGCGAAGGTGCCCAATCTGATCCGGCGTACCGAGGAATGCGGCCTAGTGGCCAATCCTGCCACCGCCATGATTTCCGAACTGGACGATCTTCCCTATCCCGATTTCGAGGCGTTCGAATTCGAGCGCTACAACTATTACAGCGCAAAGGCACTGCCGATCATCACGTCACGCGGCTGCCCCTACAAGTGCAATTACTGCTCGGTCAAGCTGTCCATGGGACGAGGGTTTCGCAAGCGAAATCCCGAAAGCATCGTCGATGAGATGGAATTCTGGAAGAAGCGTTACGGCATCAGGCGGTTCGAGGTCAACGACGATTGCTTCTCGTTGGACCTCAAGCGGGCGGAAGCCATTTGCGACCTGATCATCGAACGAAAGCTGGGAATTACCTATGAAATGTACAACGGTATCCGGGCCGACCGGGTATCCGAGGTCCTGCTTCGAAAGATGAAGGCATCGGGCTGTGTTTTCGTGTCGTTCGGCTGCGAATCGGGCGATCAGGAAATCGTTTACAACATGGGTAAGAAGCTGAAACTCGAGGATGTCCGCAACGCCGTCGAGCTGACCCGCAAGGTCGGCATCCGAAATTCAGTCAATTTCATCGTTGGCCATCGCAACGAGACCTTTGAGGCTTTCCAGCGGACACTTGATTTTGCTGCTTCACTCCCAACCGATTTTGTAAATTTCTATAATCTCGTCCCCTATCCGGGGACGGAGGTCTATGAGTGGATGAAGGCCGAGGCCCGACAACTGATCCCAGACCAGGAGTTCCTGTCTCGCATCGGCAGCCGCAATTTCGAACCAGTCTACGAGACCGACGAGTTTCCACGCGCCGATCGCATCCGCGCCATGGAACTGGGAAATGCACTTTATGAAAAGACCGTCCTGATATACCGCTTCGGACGAGTGGCGGGCACACTGGCCTATCTTGTGTCGCGCAACCGAACGCTATTTACCATCGGGCGAAAACTGGCCCTGGACAACCCAATCGGTTTTTTCATCTACAGCAAGGTGACCGCCGCCTCCAGGCGGTAGCCGCCGGGAAGGGTTCCGCCCCATGCGCGTATTGCTGATCTACCCGCCGATTACCCGCTACGGCCTTGACCCATCGGAGGCGGGTTCCATCCCGCCGCTGGGTCTGGCCTCCATCGCGGCCTATGCCGAGCGGGATGGCCACGAGGTCCGTATCGTCGATGCCCTGACCGAAGGATTTCACAACCGGACCACCCTTGCGGATTCTGGCGGCACCCAGGTCGGACTGAGCGACGACGACATCAGCAAGCGCATCGAGGAATTTCGCCCGAGGGTGCTGGGAATCAGCATCATGTTCTCGGCCTATGCGGCGGACGGCTATCGAATGGCGGCGTTGGCCAAGGCCGTGGACCCGACCATCACCGTGGTGGTCGGGGGGGCCCATGTCAATGCATTGACGGAACACACCCTACTCGGCCGCCCCGAGATCGACCTCGCCATCCTGGGCGAGGGGGAATTGACGTTTTCCGAGTTCCTGACCCGCATCGACGCAGGTGAGGATTGGTGTCAAATCCAAGGCATCGCCTTCGCCCGCGACAATGATCTGGTCCGCACGGAATCCCGACCGCTGATCGAGAACCTTGACGATCTACCCTTCCCGGCCCGCCATCTGCTGCCGATGGAATTGTATTTCTCCAATCACGAAAATCCCTATGTGTACCGCAACCGGCACACCTTCATGCTGGCATCGCGCGGTTGCCCCAAACGGTGCATCTACTGCTCCATCCAGTCGGTGTGGTCCCACAAGTGGCGGCATCATTCCGCCGATTATGTGGTGCGCCAAATCGAACATCTGGTGAGGGATTACGGCGTCGGCGAAATACATTTCGTGGATGACAACCTGACGGCCAACCCCAAGACGGCCATGGAAATCTTTCAAACACTCATCGAGCGGAAACTGGACGTCAAGTGGACCTGCCCCAACGGCACCGCCATCTGGACACTTGACGAGAAGCTTCTCGACGTGATGAAAACCAGCGGCTGCTATCGCCTGACCTTCGGCATCGAGGCGGCCTCAAAGGAAACACAGGCCTACATCCGCAAGAACCTGAATACCGAGCGGGCCAGGGCCATGCTCAGCTACGCCAATAAGATCGGCATCTGGACGGTATCCACCTTCATCTTCGGCTTTCCGCATCAGACCAAGGAGGACATGCAGGACTCCATCCGCTACGCCATTTCGTCTGGCACGGACTTCGCGACCTTCTACTCCCTGATGCCCTTTCCGAAGACGGAACTGTGGGAGATATTGAAGAAGGAGGACCTGATAAACGAGGGGGACTTCTTCGAGAACATCGGCTACTACCTCTCGACCAGGGGCTTGGACACGACCCTGTACAAGAGTGACGAAATCAGGGAGATGACCCATCTCGGCTATAAGCGCATGCTGTCCACCCAGGTGAAGCGACTGATCACCAACCCAGGACATTACTTCAGGAAAATTAACTCGGTCGACGACTTCAGGTACTTCTGCAAGCTTCTTGGAAACTTCCTATTCATGGCCCGCACCCTGATGAAGTCCGCGATCTTCGGCAAGAACCGGAAAGTGGGCGGCACTGTCTACTGGCAAAGAAAAGCGGTCCAACGCGAGTAGCCGCCATGTCCCTTCCCTTGCTTGCCGCATTTCGTTCACGTCTGGCCGCCCTGAAATACCATGTAACGGCCCCCAAGGCGTCGCAACTTACGCCCGATTGGCCCATGGGACCGCCGATTGTCGGGGGGTTCCTGACCACGCCGAGCGGCATTGGCGAATCAGCACGGCTGTGCCTTGCCGCATTCCGCCGTTTGGGCCTTTTTCCGGGCGAGATCGACCTCAGCCCCCGCTTCCTGCCCCACGACCGGATGGCCCCGTCGGCAAATGCCGCGTTTGGCGGAACCGGACCGCTGGTCCTTCACGTCAACCCGCCGGAACTTCCGGCAGTTTGCGCCCATCTCGGCCCCAATATCCTCGGCGGCCGCCCAATAATCGGCTATTGGGCTTGGGAACTTCCCGACATTCCGGATGACTGGCACAGGGGGTTCGCCTATGTCCATGAAATCTGGGTGCCCAGCCGTTTCACGGCGGCGGCCGTGGGCCGCCATACCGACAAGCCGGTCAGGGTTGTTCCCCACCCGGTTCCATCCGTCGCCGCAGCGCCGCACCGGGCCAGGTTCGGCTTTCCAGAAGCCGCTTGCGTCGTTATGGCTGCGTGCGACCTTCGGTCCAGCATGGCACGCAAGAACCCGCTGGGCGCCTTGGCTGCCTTCCGGGCGGCATTCGACGACGATCCGTCCCGTCTGCTGGTGCTCAAGGTCGGCGGCCTCACCGGCAATGAGGCGGCGTTCGAGACCATCCGCCGCGCGGTGGACGGCTTGGGCAACGTCCTCCTTCTCACTGAAGTTCTTTCGCCCGAGGAAATGGATTCGCTGATCGCGAGCATTGATATCTTGCTCTCGCTGCATCGCTCGGAAGGCTTCGGACTCCTGCTCGCCCAGGCCATGCGCGCAGGCAAGGCCGTGGTGGCGACTGACTGGTCAGGCTCGACCGACTTTGTCACCGCCGATACGGCGGAGCCCGTCCCCGCCCACCTGGTCACGGTGGAAGACCCGCAGCGACGCTATGGTGGCAGGAACCAGATTTGGGCAGATCCCGATCTTGACGAATCTGCCCGGCTTTTGCGCCGACTGGCGGATGACCCTGAACGGCGCATTGAGATCGGCACCCGCGCCCGCCGGAAGATCGCCCACTGGTGCGACGACTTGAACTATTCGGCCTCGTTAGGCGAGCCCTTTCGTCGGGCAACTCAACGCCCCATATCCGCCGTCACGAACCTCCCCAGTTCCGCAACCAGGTGAGGTAAGCGTAAACGGCCCATAACTTGACGGCATGGTCCCGCGTCCCATCGAGATGCTCACGCAGCAAACTCTGGACATAGGCGGCGTCAATGCCGCCGCAATCCCCCTGAGTAAGCGTCTCGGAGATCCGGGGAGCTAATGTCCGCATCCAGACTGCCAGGGGCAAACCGAAACCCCGCTTGAAGCGATAGACCACATCATGCGGCAGATAGCGGGAGGCCAGTTTCTTCAACAAATATTTCGTCTCACGCCCCCGAACCTTGAGCTGCCACGGCAGATGCACCGCCGCATCCATCACCTCCAGGTCGAGAAACGGCGAGCGGACCTCCAACGAAACCGCCATGCTCGCCCGATCGACCTTGGCTAGGTACATGTCCTGCAACATCATCTTGGCGTCGAAATACATCATCCGATCAACGACCCCACGGCCGTTGAACCGGCTGTCGTATTGGTCGGTAACCTCCCATACGGCACGCGGCACTTCCTGTTCGGGAAGCAGGCGGGTCAACTCATCGGGCATGAACGGCGCCACCCAGAATTGGTTGCGGTGTCGCGGTGCCAGCCGCAGCCCAGAGACAAAGCGTTCAACCTTATAATTAAAAATGTTGTTCTCGGCCTTCAGCGGCACCTGACTGAATAACCAGGCAGGAACATCCCGGCCCAAAATCCCCGGCAACCGGTCCAGCCACGCGGCGTAACGGTGGATATAGTATTTGGGGTAGCCGCCAAACATTTCGTCGGCACCGTCACCGCTCAGGGCCACGACAATGCCGCTATCTTGCGTGACCTTGCTGAGAAGATAGGTCGGGATCAGCGACGGGTCCGATAGGGGCTCGTCCATCCGAGGCAGGATTTCATCAATCACCGAAAACATCTCGGCGTCAGAAAAACGCGTCACATGGTGATCGACGCCCCAGGCTCGTGCCACGCTCTCGGCGTAGCCGGATTCATCGAAGGCCTTTTCGTGGAATCCGATGGAAAACGCATGGATGTCTCTTCCCTCGCGGAAACGCGCCATCATGGCAACCACCAGACTGCTGTCGACGCCGCCACTGAGGAATACGCCAAGAGGCACGTCGGAAATCAGCCGGCGTTCCACGGCCGCCAATAGCGCGGATTCCAGACCGGCAACCGCCTCCTCCTCGCACAGATCCTCATCGACCTGTGAGTAGTCCAGATCCCAGTAGCGGCCGACCTGGATCTCGCCAGACGCCAGGTCCAACTCCAGCCAATGCCCGGCAGGCAACTTGCGAATACCCATGAAGGGGGTGAAAGGGGCGGGAACGTAGCCGTGGGTAAAATAAAGCGCCGCCGCCGCAGGATCGGCCTCTCGCCTGACGGCGGGGTGACACAGAAGGCTTTTGATTTCGGAGGCGAAAGCGAATGCACCATCGCCGTGGGCATAATAAAGCGGCTTCTTGCCGACCCTATCGCGGGCAAGGAACAATCGCCCGGCCCTGCGATCAAGCAGGCAAAATGCGAACATGCCGTTAAGGCGGTCGAGCATGCCACGACCGTGGCTTTCGTAAAGATGAACCAGCACCTCGGTGTCGGTATGGGAGGAAAAGATGTGCCCCTCTTCCTCCAACTCACGGCGCAATTCCCTAAAGTTATAGATTTCGCCGTTGAAGACGACGGATATGCTGCCATTCTCGTTGTGGATAGGCTGATTACCGCCCGCGAGGTCGATGACTGACAACCGGCGCATGCCCAGGGCAACCGCCCCCTCCACCAGCCGTCCCTCTGAATTGGGCCCTCGATGCCTCTGTGCCTCAAGCATGGAGCGTAAAATTGCTTCGGCATCACCGCCGCTGCGGGAGAAAAAGCCAGCTATGCCGCACATGAATCCGGCGCCTTGACGAATCGGGCGAACAGAGTGGCGAAGCCGCCGTTCCTGGCGTATTCAGCATCGGTTTTCCGTCGAAAATAGTCGGCCATAAAGGGGCGACGACGAAAAATCCATTTTGCCACGTAGAGATTGATCATTCCCAACAGCTCCCACCAGCCGCCACGCACCAGGGACCAGTCGGGAACAAGGCCGACGCCCGCGCCGAATGCCTCGACGTCGCCGGGCCGATAATGGCGATGGCCGGTCAGCAACCAGGCAGGGTCAAGCAGATTGGCCGCCAGCGACCAATGGGGGGTGGACAAGGTGAGCGACCCACCAGGGCGCAAAACCCGTGCAACCTCGGCGAAGAACTGTCCTTCGCTGCCCTTGGGCAAATGCTCGAGAACCTCCCACGACACCACCACATCAAAGCTCGCATCAGGAAAGGGAAGGGTCAGGGCGCTGCCGGACACCACATTCAGGCGGCAATCGGGGAGATGACGGCGGACCACGGCGATCTGCTCGTCCGCCGATTCGATCGCCGCCACGCGCGCAGCCCCGCCTTCAAGGCAGTGGTGCACGAACCAACCGAAGCCACATCCAACATCTAGAATTTCGCGCCCCCGAACCGCGTCTGCCCCTACCAGCCGAGTGGTGAAAAGGGGACGCCCACTCAGGGGGTCGAATGGAGTTTCATCAACCAAATTCCTCACGCTGCGCCCCTCTTTCGGCGCATCAGAAAGGCGACCCCCACGGCCACCCGCAAGGCATACATTCCCACCGCCAGATGAGGCCGCGACAATAAGTACCGCCATTTCCCGTCTTCAAGAAAGACGCCGAGATAGCGATAAGCCACCCCCAGTTGGCGACGAACATCGCTATCACCTTCTCCCCATTTCCGAACATAGTCGGCGAAGGTGCCGGAATAGGCCGCCTTCTTGGCGATATAGGTGGAAACAGTCAGCCATTCTTCGTGATGGAACTTGTTGCTTCGGGTCGTCGCCAGACGCGCCCCCGCCCGCTTCAGCATCTTGGCCATGTCCCAGTCATCGGGACCAAACGGCATGCCCCGAGTATCGAATCCCCCGACGGCATCGAACATCGAGCGGGTAATGAAGCGCGGAGAATCGATGCAAGTCGCGGTATAAAACCAGCGTTCGAAGCGACGAATCTGCCCGAAATACCCCTGGCCCATGATGATCTCGGGCACGAAAAGCGCGTCATGATCCGTCAGGAGTTGAACAGCCTCCGCGATCAGGCCGGGGGCGAAGGTCATGTCTGCATCGGGATAGAAGATGATCTGGCCGCGGCTGCGCTCTACGCCGAAATTGACCTGAGCGCCGCGAAAGTTCCGGACCCCCTCCAACGGCACATGATCGGCCAAATCATAGACCGTCGCGCCCCCCTCCCGGGCCAAGACGCGAGTCCGGTCGGTCGACCCGTTGTCCACCACAATCACTTCGATATCTGGGTGGGTCTGGGCACGCAAATCATCCAGAATGCGGGCAATGTTGCGTTCTTCGTTGCGGGTCGCGACAACCACGGAAACGGGCACTGTCATTGAAATGTCGATTGGCCAAAGGGTTACGGTAGGCGCGACCGGATGCTAACACACCCATGGGACGCACCAAAGGCTTCGTTGAATGTACAAGAATCGTGGTACGGAGTATCTTTCCCATCCGCGGCGGCTGGTGAGCGCCTTCCTCCGAATCAAGCGAATGCGGCAACCCAAGTACCAAGACAATTTGATTGGGCCTCGCCTCTATCCTATAAGGGGGCGCTCGTTGGAGAATAGTCAGGGACGGATGGATTCAGTGAAGCTCATCGACTTATCCGAGATGAGAGACATCCTGAGGAGCGTTAACCCTTTTCCCGGGCGCTGGTCGTTCATCACGTCGGTCGAGTATATGCTCGACAGCCGCCTCTACGTCGATTCCATCGGGGATGACGCCAAGGTCGTCCGAGCGACCCTTGGCCCCCATGACAGGAATATCTTGGATTTCGGCACGGGTTCTGGCGTGTTCGCCATCGCCTTACGGCAGGTACTCCCCGAACTCGATATCTCCGCTGTCGACACCACGGACAACAAGAGCCAGTCGCACCCGGATTTTTCCGACGGCCAGGCAGCCGCGCACCAGAGGCTGATTTACCCTCCTTTGGCCGAGCGTTTCCGCATATCATTCAACCATTACAACGGCCACCTCCTCCCCTATCCAGATGGCAGCTTCGATGCGATCTCGGCCTACGCGGTGATCGAACACATCCCCCATGAGGAACTTGATGCCGCCATGCGCGAGATTGCGCGCGTGCTGAAGGACGACGGAAAGCTGTTCGTCTTCAAGATGCCCCGCAAGCTTGCCTTGGTGGAACATGTGGCGGGAATACTGGGATTAGGGCGTCATGACACCCTTTACGGCGACGGAGAAGCACTGCGTCTCTTCCGCAGTTATGGATGGAAGGTCGAAAAGACATTCAAATCAAATATGGTCTTCGATTATCCCGGATGGTTGACAAACCGGCTCTACCATCCGCTGAAGTTAATCGACAGGATATTATACTGGTCCCCTTGGCGTCTCTTTGCCCACCACAACAATTTCGTCCTGCGTAAGTTAGAGAGACCGCAGTTATGACGAATGGGCGCATTCTCTTCATCCGTGAACGGGAGTTTGCGAGAAGCAATGTCATAAACTACGGCATGGCCCTTGTCGCCACAGCAGCGTCAAAGGCGTTCTCCGTCCGCGCCATCGACAACAACGGACTGTACCGCCTGTATTCCCACGACGACATCGCCGCAGAGGTTGAGCATTTCCGTCCCGACGTTATCGGCCTGTCGATCATCACCGCCAACGCCCTTACGTCCTATGAAACGGCGGAGATGCTAAAGCGCCGTTTCCCGGACATCCCCATCCTGGCTGGAGGGCTGCACGTCAGCCATCAGGTCGGTGAAGCATTGGAATCCGGCATAGACTACGTGGTTCGTGGGGAGGCGGATCTGACCATCGTTCCGTTGCTGTCCGCGCTGGTGGAGGCTCGCGACCGGGGAATGCCCCCCGACTTCACGGGGATCGCCGGTGTATCTCATGGTCGGGGAGAGGCGTTTGTCGATGGCGGCAACGCAACGCTGCCCCTGAACCTGGACGAGCACAGCGACGTCGATTTCGGCCTTTACGACCTCGGCGACTTCTATCGCCATCCCCGGGACTCCCTGGCCATCGGGTCGGTGCTGACCCAGCGAGGATGCCCATTTCGCTGCACGTTCTGCAGTGACCAGTATCTGTCCCAGTCCGTCCGCTATCGCTCCATCGCGCGCTCGGTGGATGAAATCGAGGACAAGCTCGATAGATTCGGCGTCAACATCTTTAATATTCGCGACGCCGACTTCACCATGCACAACGAGCGCGTCGTCGAATTCTGCAATGAACTGATCCGTCGCGGACTGCACAACCGGATCAACCTGACCATCGAGACGGACTCCTTCCGCGTGATACCGCGCGATACCCTGGCGCTGATGAAGCAAAGCGGCTTCAGTTCCATCGGATTCGGCATTGAACGCCTGACACCCGAGATACAGCGGCGTATCAAGAAAAATATCAGCCGCTCGCGGATCATGGAGAACCTGAAGAACTGCCGCGAATTGGGCTTCGTTATCAGCGTCCACTGCCTAATCGGCTTTTCCTTCGACACCATGGAGGACATCGCCCGCGAACAGGCCCTGTTCGACGAGCTTGCCGACCAATACGTCGATATCGTGTCCGCCAGCATCGTGGTCGCCTGCCCCGGCACCTCTGAGTTTTCCGCCGTACCGCCCGAACGGTCGAGTTGGTACCTCAACCCATCGGCCTTCCCCTCTCGGCGCCCCCTTTATCAAGTGGTGCGGCGTTTTCAGTACGATCCGCGCCACGTCCCCATCTACGACTTCCCCCCGGGAATGATGGAGCGGATGATGGATTTCCGAGACCATTTCCGCAAAAAGACCATCGGCAAGCGGGGGCGGCCACTGCTTTGGGCCTATCTTCTGATGCTCCAGATCGCCCGTCTCTCGGAAGCCCTTTACGCCGCCTCCCCCAGATTGGAACGGGCGACCTTCGGCTGGACCCTTGACTGGCTCGAAACCCTCAACGCGATTTTCACCAAGCTGTGGGCCAAGCGTAACGATGATAGGGTGAATGCCAACCACTCGTGCGGCCAAACACCCCAGCCATGAGCCTTCCCATTCCCCCCCGACCGTCCCGACGCCCCAGCGCCACCAACTTCCCGGCTGAAGCCGCCCATCATCTGGCGGCCATCTTGGTATTTTTCCTGGCCGCCTTGGTGGGCATCCGTGAATTGCTCTCTCCCGAGTTGGTCCTGGGGCATAATTGGGATTCGCCCTTCTCGGGTCTCGAGGAGAGCTATCGAGCCATGCTTGCCTCGATCCCCTACACCTGGGATTACGACCACGCCCTCGGCTATGCGCTTCCCAACGGATTTTCCAACCGCCTGTGGTGGGCGACCCATGCCGTGCTGGGAATCTTGCTGCAAGGCCGGATGGTTGCCCAGGCCGACATCGTCGCCAACCAAGTGCTGGGGGCTTTCGGCATCTACGTCTATGTCACAGTCCTTCTCAACGACTCCGTCAGCCGCCGCCGGGCGTCGCTTGCCGGAATCGCGGCAGGCCTCTACCTGATGTTCTCGTCGGTTGTTATCGGGCATCTCATTGGCGGCGCGGCCAACCAACTGGGATCCATGGCCGTCCTACCCTACGTCTTGGTAGTACTCGAGTGGCGACGGCGCGGTTTGAGCGATACGGCAACGCTGTGCCTGCTGATGCCGCTGTCCCTCCTGGTCGAGGTGTCTCTTCACAACACCTTGTTCGCGGGCATGTTCGTGGGTGCCTACGCCACCATCCTCTTCCCCGAGCCTCTCCATCGACGTATCCGCTTTCTGGCCGCTTACGGCATTACGACCCTGCTGGCCTATGCCCACTGGGTCATTCCGATGGTTATCTGCCTGGCCTATGAGAACATCGGACAGCGACTGCAGGAGAACCTGGCGTTTTCAAACCTGATCGACAACGTACCGCCATTGACCGAGGCCCTTTGGGGCGACGGCTATATCCGTCCATTTTATAATTACCTCGCCGAAAGTTCGTACCGCACCGCTTGGGCAGTTCTATCCCTCAGCCTCTGTGGTGTGGTGATCGTCTCCACCCTTTGGCCCGGCAATCGCCCGGCCCACCAGACGGTATCGGCGCGTTTTTGGCTGGCGATCTATCTACTGTTCGTGGCTCTGGCCGCAGGCTTCCAGGCGCCGTTCGGGGTGTTGGTCGAGGCCCTTTACCGCAGTTCGCCACTGATGGCCATATTCCGCTCGCCACAATGGCTGATCATGCCGTTGGCTATTGCCTTCGCGGTGCTGGTCGGACTGAGCTTCGCCCGCATCCTGGAACACTTTCGCTGGCCCTGGGTCAGCGCAGTCCTAGTTGCAGCCGTCCTTGCCATGGTCCATCCCGCCTACCTGTCCGGCAATCTAGGAGGACAGGAACTCTACCGGCGCGCTCTCGCCAGCACCAACTGGTACAAGGGCGACCATCTGGACGCCTATGCGGTACCAAAGGATTATGCCGAGGCTATCCGCCGTCTTTACCAAGAGCCGGGAGGCGAGCGCCTGCTGGCGCTGCCCATGCGGCGCAGCCCGTATTTCCTCAACACGCCCCACCAGCGGCAGGGCTCGGGCGTCGATCCCATCCTCAATTACAACCCACCCAAGCCTGTCGTGGTTGCCGATCTTGCCCCCGACGCCAATAGCGCGGCGATGCTAACCGGTCTCGACCGGCTGATCGACCTTTGCTCCCCAAAAGCATGGGAATTACTGGACGCGCTGGATATCGGCTACATCATTCTGAAGCGCGATTATGCGCCGCCAGTACCGCCAGAAGAACAGCTGTGGAATGCCGAACGCACCGTTTCCTGCCTACACCGTCATCTTGACGGGCAATCCACCGTGATGGTCGATGGGGAAACGACGCTGTTATTGCGACTAAACCGCCAAGGCCGCCGTGCCAAGATCTACATCCCAGATCAGATCTTGCTGATTGATCCTGGCTTCAAGGACGCGCTGGAGTCGCCGGAACGGCTGCTGGCCCGTTTGGGCGACCTTCTGGCGTCCGCCCCAGGCGGCGCCACCTTCCTTCCCGCCGCAGCCGAGGAATTTGCCGCCCTGGCCGCCCAGGCCGCGCCCGTTCCAAAGGCCACGTTCCGGGTTCTTAACCCCACGCGGTACGAAATCACGGTAACAGGCGCGAGCGGAGCCTTTCCTCTGGTCTTTTCCGAAGCCTTCCACCCCCTATGGAAGTTGACCCCCAAGGACGCTGGCCCCTTTGACATTGGGGCGGCCATAGACCTTCCGCGCCTCGATGATCGTCGGCATACTGTGGCCAACGGCTTTGCCAACGGCTGGCTTGTGGATCTGCAGGAGGTCCGGCAACGCTTTCCAGAAGCTGTAACCCTCGGAGATGACGGAACAGCAACCATCCGCCTGTTTGCCGAATTTGCGCCGCAAAGAGTGATTCCGTTTGCGGTGGCACTCAGCGTTGCCACCTTGGCTGCGGCTCTGCTGTTTTTGTTGCTCCGCTTTGCATCGGGCCGAATTGGCGTTCGGAGGCGGCGTTTGCCATGAGGCTTAGCATTGCAGCCATCTTGATCGGCGCGGCCTTTACCATGGCGGCGACCGCCAGCACTGCGTCGAGCCAAGGCGAAACCGCGTCGTCGCCGCCCATTTCCGTGTCACATCCTATCTCCGCCGCCCCATCAGCCCCCATCGTGGTTCGCCGCACCACCACCGCAGCCCCCCTTCCGGCGGGGACCTATTCCCTCGAAGCCAAGATACGGCTGCGGAAGGAAAATTCCAGCGGCATCAAAATGTTACCGGCGTTCGACGTGGCTGAGCCCGCGATACCGGCCGAGGGAGGATGGCAGCGCAGCGGTGCCCTATTCACCTGGAATCCGACCCAAGCTCCCATTGCGTTGGAAATCCCTCTCCGCCTCAATCCGAAAGCCTCCCTTGCCGATTTGAGCAGCGCGGCGGCGCTGATCGTCCGCACATCCAATGCCTCCCCCGGCAACGCCATCTTCCTTTCCATGCAGGTGACCATGGAACGGGCCGATGGCAGCATTCTGGTCCTGAGCACACCGGGCGCTACCGGGAATGTTAGGCACCTGTCACCCATGGCACGCCCACCGCAACCGCGCGGTATCGGATATATTGTCGGCCGAATTCTGAACCGGCCATTCGATGAGGACTGGCGCTTCCTGCCTCATCCCGACGGACTGACTGTCATGCAGCGCCGGTTTTCCGAACCGGTCGAACCCAAGTCCTTGGAATACATTGATATCGGCTGCCAAGGCGGCAACTGTGCCGTCAATCTCAGAGTCCGCAGCGATACCGGAGAGTCCCGAATCGTCTCCTTTGCCGATCTCTCCCCATCGGAACGGATAGAGGAAGGCAACCGCGTCACCCGGCTGGCCGTCGGCCAGACTGTCCGCGGGTTGATGCCCGGCCGACACGTCACCCTGGATGAGATCATCGCCTATGTGCCCGGCAAGCCTGAGGAGGCGATTCCGCTCCGGCGACTCACACGGCTGGACCTGATCGGCATAGAAGCGGCAGGTGACGTATTCATCCTGCCCGTCAATGCTCAAAAGGGGAACAACGGAGCCCATACTCTGACCATTCCCCTGGGAAAACCGCTCAGCGCTGTTCTCGGCGACCTGAATGGGTTGCGGTTGGTCGATGCCCGTATAATCGCCACACCTGAAGACCGGCACCGCATTGCCGGTCTCAGGATCGAGGAAATTAGCTTCACCAAACCGATGATCAGGACGGCTGTTCCTGATCTCTCCGCCCCATGCCGCCAATGGACCGAAATTTGGGGAGGGGCATTTGATGAACAGCGGCCAGGCTGGGCGAAGTGCCCGAACATTCTGGCCTTCGAGGAGGGAACATCCGTTCCGCCCCAATTCAGGCATGGACTCTTGGACATTGCTCCAGAGGGCATGACCATCCTTGCCGCCAAGCACGCAGCCTACGGCCCCGCTCCCAACGGGCGCCCGCATTCTGTGAAGGTCTTGTTCACCAAGGATGAGGCCGTGCTGCGCGTCGCCGTCAACGAGCCGCGCGATTCCCAGATGAGACGACGCCGCGTGGATATCCGCCTGCACACGTCCACCGGCGGAAGCGTGACATTGCGTGCCGAACGCAATGGGGTGACATCGCCCCCTCTGCGGGAGATCACCCTGGCGCCCGGTGAAGCGGAAATTTGGAGTGAAATCGGAGGCGGCGAGCGGGCAGTTCTTGAACTGCGACCGGCTGGACGGCCATCAGGGACCCCCGAAGGCACCATCGCCACTGACTTCTCCATTCAGCCGATGACCGACGGTGCGCCAAGGGTCGACCGGGCGGGACGAGACTTGTCTGCCACCACCGAACCGGCGTGCCGCCAATGGTCGGACGGCACATTGTGTTATTCCTCCTCGGCGAAGCCAGCGTTCGAGTACCGCCAAAGGCGTAATCTGACCCTGCCGCCGAATGCCTATTTCTTCCTGTCAGGGCCTGACCCCTGGGGCCGCACCACGGAGCTCACCCTGATAGACGCAGCAGGGAAGGTCAGACACATCCCCGTCAGGATGAACCAACCGCTTCCTCTGGGCGACAAAGGCGATATTCGTGAACTCCGCCTGCGTTTCGACGGAGGTTTACCCGATTTCAGGCATTGGGCCATATTTACGACGCAAGACACAGATGATCTGTCCCTGCCGTCGGTCTTACTCCCGTCATCGGAATGGGTGCCCCTCGTCCCGGAGCAACCTATGACCGCAGCGGAAATCCCTGCGGCACTTGCGGGCAATGCCGTCGAAGCGCTGGTACCCACCGGGGGCTTGCCAGCACGTGCCGAAACGGTGTGGAGGACGCCGATTGGAAATGGATTGCCACCGAGCCTCATCCGCGCCCGCATCGACATCCTGGCCGGGCGTCTTCCTCCTTATCCCAAAGTGAGGCTTCAGGCCCGTCTGGTGGGCGCCGATTGGGAAAGGACGGTCCCCATTCCCTTCGACGATGGACAATCCACCTCGGTACTTCCGCTGGTTTCTTGGTTGGAACGCGAGCCCCCCCGCCCCGGTACCCGCTCCCTTTCGTTCATCGAGTGGCGTCTTGTCGTTGAACAGAGTCGCGAGGTGCCGACCGCCCCTGCCACCGTCCAGATTTCCGCCGAGGCATTTCGCTCCGGTCTCCAGCGCCTCGACTCCAAGCTGAGCCAGACACCACTGCTGCAGGTCAACGGGAAGCCACTCTCGGCACAGGGTTTCAGCCTTCCTGCCACCCTCAACCCCGGCGAGGATGAGATTACTGCCCAATTCGGCTTAGTCTATTTGCCTGTGGGAGGGGAAGAGTTGGTGAGTGTGCTCGACAATCCCCATATTGTGGTTTCCGACATTCGCCTCGCCACCGATCTGGCCCTGAAAATTCCACCGGGTATCGCCCCACCGGCTCTCAAATCCACCTCTCCATTGCCTTGGGTCGCCTCCATGATCGCCGCAGCGGCCATTATCTGGTGGAGGAGGTTGGCGCTGGGGCGCATTCTTCTTCGGATCGGATCACCGCCGCACCTTGGCATAGCCTTTCCGAAATCCCTCTGGAGGCGCATCACTGCGGTACCGCGCCGGATTTGGGTCATTTCCGCAATTCTGTCGAGCCTGGGGCTCCTCCTGCTCAGCCTATTCCAGCCGCCCCTCGTGACCGACGGAATCCTGCCCACTGTATCTCGGCTTGCCGCCGCTACGGCCTGGATGTTGGCGTACCGACCGCGGGCCCGACGGCTTTCTGATAGCGATCCCGGGTCCACTGCGGTTCACCATGCCTTGTGGGGCGTCATGCTTTCACTGGCGGCAGCGATCCTCCTGATTGCATTCGCCCGCCCCGCAGCGGCCAACCAGGTGGCCGCCATCGCATATTATTTGATCATTGCGGCACTGGTTGCCGCTTGGCGCAGCGACCGGAAAAAGAATTCGCAAGGAGAGGACGTGTCCGTGACGAACCAGCAATGCTAAAGATATTCCTGCGCCAAAATATCGTCGTCCTGATTCTTCTAAACAGCGGCAACTTCTGCAACTACCTGTTCCAGGTCGTAGTCGGCCGGGCCCTGGATCCTGCGGAATACGGAAGCCTCAACTCACTAGCCGCCCTGTTGTCGGTAATCATGGCCCCGGCCTCGGTAATGCCCGTAGTGTTCGCCAAATTCACGATTGAGTTGGGCGATACAGCCCGTATCCGGAACCTGATTTCCACTTGCATGAAGGGAATGGGGCTGATTGCCCTGGTGGTTCCGGTGGGGGCGACGCTCTTTACCGGGACGGCCATGGGCTATCTAAAGCTGACAGAGCCCACTCCCTACCTGATCATGCTACTCAACCTGTCGGTGGCTCTTTTATTGCCACCTATGTGGGGAGTCCTGCAGGGGCTGTCACGCTTCACATACTTCGGCGTGGCATCAGCCGGAGCAATGTTCATCCGGCTGGCCATTGCCTTCGTCGCGCTTCGGCTGTTCGGCCAAGGCATCAATGCCGCGCTTTCAGCCTGGACTTTCGGCCTGATATTCGAACTGGCTATCAGCGCCCTGGCCCTGCGGGATGTCATGCGCGTTCCCGCAGCCCCCCTTCCCGCAGGAATTTTCCGCCGCATGGTCCGCTTCGCCATTCCGGCCTTGGCATCGACGACGATGTTCATCTTTATGTGGAACGTTGACATAATATTAGCACGCCTTTATTGCAGCCCCTATGATTCCGGGCTTTATGCCAATGCCGCGATCATTGGCCACATCGCCCTTTTCCTGCCCGCCGCCCTGGTTAATGTCTTGCTACCCCATGTGGCCAAGGCGCACAAGGAGGGCCTGTCAGGTGGAGGGGCCTTGGCGGCCAGCCTCGCTCTTTGCGTGGTGTTATCCGGGGGTTTTTGCCTGCTCTGCCTGATCTGGTCGGAGGAAATCATCAGCCTTCTGTTCGGCGCCAAGTTCATCCCTGCGGCGCCAATCCTGCAACTGCTCAGCCCGGCCATGGCCCTGCTGTCGTTATGCAATGTGCTGATTAACTTCTCCATGGCGCGCAACCGATTTTCGTTCATCAAGGTGCTCGCCCTGGGGGCTGGGCTCGTCCCGGCGCTAGTCTACGCATTCCACGCCGACGGCAGGACCATCGCCCTGATCATGCTGGGAGTTTCCGCCTTGATCTTGGCGGGCATCACCTTGACGCTCACGATCGAGGAGCGGAAGCAGGCTTAAATTGCGGTTTGTCGCCCCCGGCATCGGCGCGCAAGGTGAAGACGGTTACTTCCGGCGGACAATAGAAGCGATAAGGGATTTCGCCGACGCCGACGCCTGGGGTCGTGTAGCCAAGCATCTCGCCGTGCCGCCACGATCCTTTCGCATAGCCCCGGTGGCGCTTCAACTCGCGCACTACGGGCGTGCCGTCGGGGAGGCAGATCTGGCCACCATGGGTGTGACCGCAAAGATACAGGTCATAGCCAGCGGCAGCGGCGACGGCTGCCATCTCCGGAGAATGCACCAGGGCGATGCCAAACTCCCCCGGTGGAAGGCTAAGGGCCTGATCGGCCAAGTTGGTGTGGAACGTATGGACGTCGTCCAACCCCGTCAGCCACAGCCGCTCTCCCCGGCGCTCGACATAGGCAGATTCGTTGACCAAGACCTCGAAATTCCGTGCCTCCAAGGCGGGTACCATCCCGGCTTCATCATGGTTCCCGAGGATGGCGACGAAACCATCAGTGGCACGGACGGTCCTCAAGGCTAAGGACAGCGCGCTCAGAACATCATCGAATGGACCGGTGAAGCCCGCGCGGTAATCGCCAGTCAACACGCATAGATCCACCTCGCATTCTGCCGTCGCCCGCGACAGGGCGAGGTCCAGACCGGGCATCATGTCCAGATGAGGATCGCTGACTTGTAAGATGCGATAGCCGTCAAAAGCAGGCGGTAGTCCTGGTAACGATACCGTCAATTCCACACGGCGCACCGCGCAGGCATTGGTGCGGCCGCGGCGATCCAGCCACGAGCGGCGGAGAAGAGCGTATCCCGCGTTGATGATGGCGGAAAGGGCTGTGCGATACAGTTGATGCCACTGCCTGTGTGGACTGGAGTAGCCCAGGAGCCGGAGATTGGATTCCAAGCGGCAACGCTCGTGGCGCCAGCGCGTCCGGTCTCCATCGAGACGACGCACCCGCCAAGCGGCATCGGGTTGTCTGCATTTAAAGGCTAAACGGTTCATCCTGATCCTCGGGCTCCCGCAGGATATGGGAGCCATTTACTGCGGCGCCATCCCAACTGGAAAGAAGTTCATGGCTTGCCGCCCACCTGTTCCTGCAAATTTTCATATGCATCGATCAACGCATCGACCGAACCATCGGCGTAAAGTTGGCTTCGGTGGAGAAGAAGGGCGCGGTTACACATGCGGCGCAGAATTGAAAAATCGTGCGAAACCAGAATAAAACTGCGGCAAGGAGAGTCCTCTGCGGTCAGAACTCGTGCAACCTGATTGACGAAGGAGGTATCCGCCGCAGCCAGACTTTCGTCCATCAACAAAATGTCTGGCCGCAACATGCGAGCGACGGCGAAGGCTAGGCGCGCGACTTGCCCCTGAGACAACTCTCCCAAATGGGAGTCTCCGACCCCCGGCAGGTCCGCCAGCATCAAAATGCGGTTTTCACGCTCCGCGTCGCATTCCTGCAGCCGCCCCTTCCACGTATGAACCATGCGGATGTTCATCCGCACCGTCAGCGCTGGATCCAAACCATATGTCGGCGCCAATAGAGGATGAACCGTGCCCATCACGTTCAGATGCCCCGAGAACGGGAGGATCCCCGCGATCACTCGCAGTAGCGATGTCTTGCCGCTGCCGTTTTCGCCCAGCAGGGCCACACGTTCGCCAGATCGCAGGCTGAACGCCACTCCGTCGAGAATCAACTTGGTCGAGCGCGCGCCGCAGCGCCCGAGAATGCGGTGCTTCAGAGACCGGCCATAGACGCCGGTCTCGATGGTGACCTTCAGATTCTCTGCCGTAACAAGCGGGGCCGTGGGCATGATCTGTCCCCTACCTCGCCATGACCATGGATTGGTGCCAATGCCACACGCTGGAAATGATGTCGTCCAGAGTGTACGCCGGATGCCAGCCCAATATTCTTTGCGCCAGACGGGTGTCGGCGATCAGAGTCGGAGGATCGCAAAGACGGCGCGGCGACTTTTCATTGGGGACCGGCCTACCGCCGATACGGTGCACCGCCTCAAGAATGTTGAGAACACTACTTCCCCGGCCACTTCCCAGATTGAGGGCGGTCGAAGCGCCATCCTCCCGCAGGTGTTCGAGCGCCAAGCAATGGCCTTCGGCCAGATCGGCCACGTGGACGTAGTCGCGAACACATGTCCCGTCAGAGGTCTCGTAATCGGTACCGAAGATCTTCACTGGTGGCCTGCGCCCCATCGCCGCCAAGACGGCCGCAGGGATCATTCGCACATCATGATTGCCATATGACCCCACCCCATAGGCGGCACCGGCAGCATTGAAATAGCGCAAGATGACATGACGAATCCCGTGGCAGCGTTCGTACCACTCCAAGGCCCGTTCGAAAACTAACTTGGTTTCCCCATAGGGATTGATCGGAATTTGCGGCTCACTCTCGGCAATGGGGACCGAAGAAGGAGTGCCATAGGTCGCGCAGGTGGACGAGAACACGATGGCCCGGCAGCCGACCCGGACCATGGCTTCCAACAAAGAGAGTCCGGCGACTACATTCGTCCTGTAATAGGCTGTCGGGTCCGCCATGCTTTCATCCACATAGGCGAAACCGGCGAAATGGATGACGGCTGAAACGTCGTGGCGCCGGAACAATTCAACCAGGACTTCGGTATCTAGCAGATCCACTTCGGCGAAGTGCACGCCATGGGGAACGGCGTCGCGGCTGCCGCGACACAAATTATCAACCACGATAATGGATTCGGGGGAATAACCGTTTCTGATGAGGTGGTGAAGAGTGTGCGAACCCACATAGCCCGCACCACCGGTCACGAGGAGCATTGTTATCACCCGTCAGAACCAAGGGGCTATCCCCGGAGTAGATTCCTTCGTCAGCTTCACCCAACCGGAAACATCTGCCAGATGGCAAAGTTCCAGGTCGAAGAGAACGCCCAGGGCGGCCCGTTATAGACATTTTGTCGCAGTCGAGCAACTACGGCCTCCCGGCGGAGGCTGGCAATTACTGCATGAGACGCGGCGGCGTTACCCTTGGGGGATTGACCATGGCTCACGCAAGGATGGCAGAATGTGGGGCTTGGGACCCGGAGGATTCGGGTATAGTGTTCCCGCCCCCGATTTTTCCGACGGGGGGGCTTGTGCGGCAATGAGGCGTGACGAGATATGGGGTCGCAAAATTCGAGCTTCGCAAGCGTCGGCAATACATTACGGTCGATTGCATTTTTCGGCTCAGTCCATCTTTACAAGCGCTATTGCGGATCATTTATCGGAGTCGGCTGGTCGCTGCTCAATCCGGCATCGCAGGTTTTGCTTTTTTACTTCGCGCTGTCCTATGTCCTGCGGGTCCCCATCGACCATTACGGATTTTATCTGGCCAGCGGACTGATCCCTTGGAGTTTCCTGGTGCAGGCACTGTCGAATTCGGCCATGTCTCTTACCGCCCGACGCGATCAATTCCTCTCATTCCCACAATCTCCCGCCATGGTGGTGGCTGGCGATGTTTGGGCGGACTTCGTGGGATTCGGGCTGGCATTGGGACTGCTGACACTGGGGCGGTGCTTCACCTCACCCGAAACCTGGAGGATCTTGTTCATTATGCCGGTGGTTATCCTTCCACTGGTGATTTTCGCCTTTTCGACCGGACTGGTGCTGTCGTACATGGCCGTGCCCTTTCGCGATGTTCCGCATCTACTGCAGCTCTTTCTGATGACCAATTTTTGGGCGATTCCCATCACCTATCATTGGTCGATGGTGTCCGATCCAACATTGTCCCTTCTTGTAAAATGGCACCCACTGGCGCTGTTGCTGGCCCCCATCCAGGTCACCTTGCAAAGCGGCAGTCAGCCATCCATGGCTGTAACCACTGCGGCGTTCTCCATCGCCATTGTGGCCCTGGCGGCGGCGTTGGTATTGAACGCTCTAAAGCGGCGCACATTCATTCTGCAAATCTAGGCAGCCGAAACGGGTATGATGACGGTGACGCAGTTCAAGCGTGAGGATAGGCTGGCGGCGATCTTTGCCTTGGGTCTGGCGACTGTGCTGGGCGGCATGGCCATTCGCCGTTATTCCTCGTGGCATGCTGGCTATTTCGACCTGGGCATCTATTTCAACCATCTGTCCGCCATTGCCGGAGGGCATTGGGACAGGGCGTTCAGTGGACACTTCCACCCCATCTTGCTGCCCCTGGCCCTTCCGTTCACGATCCTTCCCGCCGATATGGCCGCTCGGGTGCTATTGGCATTGCAAGCGGTGGCTCTGGCCTTGCCGATCCCGGCATTGCGCAGGGCCTTCGGGTGGAGCGCCGCCATTGCTTACGCGCTGCATTTCGCCGTCTGGTACAATGGACTGTTCGAATATCATCCTGACCACCTGGCGATTCCGTTAGCGGTCTGGTTTCTGCTGGCGGTCCGCGCCGGACGGTTCGGCGAAGCTTTGGTGCCTGCTCTGCTGACGGCGCTGATCAAGGAGCCGTTCGCATTACAGACCGCCGCTTGCGGGATCTACCTTCTGACCTTGCGCCAATGGCGCCTGGGCTTCCTCCTTGTGGCTGCGGGAAGCGCCTATTTCATGGGAGCATGGGCTGTCCTGTCAGCGTCGCAATGGGCTTGGCATGCGGCAGATCCCAGTGTTTTAGCGCCCAATTTGTCGATTCCAGCTTATGCGGCAGCCTATTCCCGATTGGGAAATTCGCCCGGCCAGATGTTGTTTTCCCTGATATTCCACCCACTCGATTGGATCGGCGACATCCTGCGGGAACGCCCAAAAATATTGTACCTCGCGTTTCTGTTCGGCTCGTTCGGCTTCCTCCCGTTACTGAGACCGCGGCCATTGCTGCTTGCCGTTCCGCCTCTGGCGTTGTCGTTGCTGTCGAGTAATCCGCATTACTATCACTGGGAATATCATTACACCGCCGGGGTTGTCGGGCCGCTGGCTGTGGCATTCGGAGAGGGGCTAGACCTGCTACGCCGCCTGAGGCTGCGGATAAGTCCAACATTGCTCGGGGCGACAGTAGCTGCGGGAGCGCTGATAGCTCATGTGGTTTTAGCCCCATCCCCCCTGGGGCAGGTATTCCGACGGTCGGACATGTGGACATTCAATGCTACGGCCTATGGCCGCGGCGAACATGAGGATCGCCTGGACCGCCTGATCGAGGAATTCGTTCCGGATAATCCCGATATCGCGGTCAGTTCTCAGAGCATGGTCACCGGTAGCAGGCTGTTTCGCCGCACCTATCTGATCCCCTTCCCAGCCGGGGTATTCGAGCCCTACCGCCGTCCAGTCTTCGACCATGGGCGGTGGCGGAGCGATACGGTCATGGCCGACATCGTCGTCCTTGACCTCAAGCGGCCCTGGTCTTCGGATGATCAGGTCTGTCAATGGAAGGTGACAACCTGCGAGGATGGCGAGGTCTCGAAGTGGTTCCTCTTGACCCAGGAGCGCCTGCGGACCGAGATGGATGTACTGTGCGACCAGGATGGCATCATGATTTTCCAGCGCCGGCGGTCCTGATAATCCCCCCGCTTTTAAGATTCATCGCGGAATTCCGGGGAAGGTGGCCCAGATCTTGAGGAAAAAAATAACCGCTTAAATCGTTGGGCCAAGGTGGGCATCTGGCTCAGGATATTTGAGACATTCGCGGCACAATCACCGCAATCCCTGCAATTCATCGATAGTTCGATTATCCATGCCCGCATCTTGTGTCGTAGCGCCGCAACAAACGGCGCAAGCCAATGGTCAAGATCGCCTTGCCAGTCCACGTCCATTGATCGGCGCCCATAAGCCGACCTTTTACAAATCACGCAAACTTGCCTTTTGGAACCCCAAAAACGCGCCAGCAGTTAGAAATATGCCAAAGTAGTGCCAGTCAGAACGAAAAATCGGATGGCGTTGGTTACGGCCATTCCTTGTTGTCTCTACCCTGGCCGCGCCACGACGGGCGCGCCATGCCCGGCCAGTCCGGGCCCCCAGCTGAAACTACTTGCTCTCCACAGTAAGAATTGCCTACTCCACCAAAAAAACAGGGCGTATTATTGGGGAGATTTTCAAATCAGGAGGACAATCATGTGTAGGAACATTGCCCTGATGGCGTCTGCTATGATCCTCTTCTCCGGCGCGTCTTGGGCGCAGATGCCCGGGCCTGTCGTCGCGCCGGTGACCTCGCCTCAGACGACCGGCTCGACCGTGCAGAGCACGTCCGACGCGGCAAAGACCCTGACCCCGCCTCCCGCCGCTGCGACAGAGACCAAAGGCGACTCGAAGCCAGCCCCCAAGGCCAACTAGGCGCCGCAACAAACCTGCCAAACACGGGAGTTCCCCCAATAGCGGCCTTGACGCACAGCGTCATGGCCGCCCGCCCCATCCGGCAAAGGTCGGAGCTGCCGGACCGTCTCGGTGGCGGCGGAGGAGTTTCCTGGAGCGGTCGGGGCTTCTGAAGGTTGCCGAGGAGTTCCCCCCGACTTAAGGTGCGCCGGTTCTCCGCTTCGTCTGGACCCCCCTGTATGAGCCAGCCCCCTGCCAATGCTTACCTCCCCCTGGCGCTTCTGCTGGCCCGGATCAGTCTGGTCAACGCCTTTCGCCGTTCCGGACTGGGGCCGCTGTGGAGTTCTGTCGGAGTGCTGGTCGCCGTGGGCACCGTGGGTCTGCTGTTCGGCACCATGCTGCGCAGCCTGCTGATCAGCTTCGAGGATTATATCAGCACCCTGGCCGCCGGTCTTGTGATGTGGACGTTCCTGGCCGCCGTCGCCAATGACAGCGCCATCGCCTTTGCGCGCTGGATGCCGATCCTGCGCCATTCCCGCATTTCCATGCCGGTGATTGCCCTGTCGGTACTTCTGCGCCACCTGCCGGTGCTTGGCCTCAACATCGCCCTGCTGATCGTCTTGCAACACGCTGTGCTTGGCCGGGCGGTGGAGCCGCTGCCCATGCTGGGGGCAGTCTTGCTCCTGGTGGCCAATGTCTATTGGATCGGCGCTCTCGCCTTTGTCCTGGGGGCAAGATTTCGCGATATCGGGCAACTGGTTCCCGCCGTGATCCAGCTCGCCTTTTTGCTGACTCCGATCCTTTGGCCGCCTTATTTCCTGGGTCGGTTCGAATATCTACTGTCCTTCAATCCGTTCTATTTCCAATTTTCGATCCTTATGGCCGCCGCCGCCGGTATCCAGGTTCCGTCATACCATTGGATCACCGCGATGGGTCTGGCGGTGGCAGGCGGGGCGCTAACCCTTGGCGTGTACCGCTGGTCGAAATTCCGCTGGCCCTACTGGATTTGACGATGGCCCGCATAAACCTCACCGCTGTCGATGTCACCTTTCGCATCTTCGATGCAGGTCAGCGTTCGTTCACGCGCCATCTGCTGCCGGGAACCCGTGCCGAGAAGGGTCTGGAGATCGCCGCCCTCAGCGCGATCACCCTGGTCCTGGAGCCAGGTAGCCGGATTGCCCTGCTCGGCCCCAACAGTTCCGGCAAGACCACTATGCTTCGCGTCATGGCCGGTCTGGTACCTCCCCTGCGGGGAACAGCCAGCATCCACGGCCGTCCCGGCGCAGTCTTCAGCATCGGCTTCGGCGCCTTACCCGAGGCCAGCTTGGCGGACTTGGCCTATGCCCAGGGACTGCTGATGGGAGTTCCCCCCGCCTTGGCCCGTGCCAAGGTCGATGAGATCCTCGATTTCGCCGAAATCCGCTCCCAGGCCAAGTGCCCTGCCCATGTGGCGCCACCCGGTGTCCTGTCTCGGCTGGGTACGGCTGCCGCACTCTGCCTGAACGCCGACATCCTGCTGTTCGACGAGGTTCTGGACAACATGGACCCGCATTTCCACGGCAAGCTGGAAACGGCCATCGCAGAGCGGATCGACTCGGGTGCTATTCTCGTCATGGCGGAACGCTCGCGCGGCCTGCTGTCGCGCTTCTGCTCGGAAGCGCTCCTGCTGTGCGATGGCCAGCTCAGCGCCAGAGGCCCTCTGGACGCCATCCTCCGCGATGGCGGCGCGTCGCTGACTTTTTGAGAGCTGAAAAGCCGCCTGTCTATTTCGCCGTCACGTTGCCTGCCAAACGCCCCCGGCGGCGGCGGAACATGGTCCGCAGGTCCGACGGCAGCGTCCCCACGCTGATCAGGGCGAAGCGCAGCCAGAGCAGCGCGGAGATCAGAGTCACCACCCAGGCCGGATACGTTGCCAGGAAGTGTTTGTGGAAGTAGTAGCTGGCGCTGCGGGCCTTGTGCCACTCGACAAAGGCCTGGGGAACGTCGCTGGTGCTAAGATAGTGATAGACTGGGGCATTTCCGCAATACAACACCCGTCCACCCGCCTTGATGATGCTGATGCACAAATCGACATCGTCGAAATGTAGGAACAGATTGTCGTCCATTCCTCCGACCGCGCCATAATGGGTCTTGCTGATCATCATAAAGGCGCCAGAGACGGTTGGAACCTCGACGACCTCATGAACGCCCTCATCTTCGTAGAGATGTAACCGGCGGAAATAGGGATGGTTTGGAAACAGACGGTTGATGCGCGTCAGTTCTATGAAAGCCCGCCAGGGTGTTAGAATCTCCCGGCGACCGCCGCGCTGCTCACTTCCGTCCATATTGAGCAGACGCCCGCCAGCCAGCCACGCTCCGGGGTTGGCGGCCAGGCAGCGGAGTACGGTCGTCAAGGTTCCCGGCGGCGTCACCAGATCAGGATTGACGAAGGCCAGATACTCTCCCCGTGCCGCAGACACCCCCAAATTACATCCCGCCGCGAAACCGATATTCCGTCCGGGAGAAAGCAGTCTGATGCGCGCGTCGGCCGCGGCAAGGTCACCCAGCCACATCCGAGTCGCGGCATCGTTGCCGTTATCGACCACAATGACTTCCAGCAAGCCCTCTTGCCCCAGCAAGGCCCCCAGACACTCACGAAAGGAGGGACCCGTCCAATAGGACACGACGACCGCCGAGACCCTGTGCAGCGGTCCGCCTGGCCCATCGGGCGAACGCGAATCTTGTTCGAAATCAATCATCGATACATCTATCTGGTGGGACGGGAACTCTTGGAATGCCTAGGCCACCATAACACCCGATGGCACCCGTCAACCAGACCCGGCCGTGGGCCGGGGCAGAGATACCGCGCCCCTACAGCGGCGGCTACCTCTCAATCTTCAGCGCGGAGCCGATTCCCCGCACCATGCCAAGCCCGTCCGAACGATCCGCGGCCTCACTCGGACTTGGCGGCCGATGGGGAAGGATGAGCCGGTTTCTTCGTCGGCTGGTTCCGGGGTTCGGAAAAGATTGATGCCTCCGGGGCGGCTTTCTTTGGCGGTGCCTTGGCTTTTTTCGGCTCGCGTCCGCTGCGTTTTTGTCCCTTGGCCATGTCTATTCTCCTGTTCTCATGATGCGATCACGGGTTCGGGCCGGGGTGGCGCGAACCCGCGAAATGGAATCCTTGAATCCCTGTGTCCAACGCTCCCGTTCGACGGACAAGCAGTATGGATTGAGGCGCTCGGCCACGGCTTCCATATCGTCCGGATCAAGATTGCCGTGTTGCCGCCCCGCCCCCCAGCCGCTGGCGTAAATCCGGCTCAGTTGGAATGTCGAGCTCTCTGTCATGGGCATCCCCTGCGGTAATCCGGTCACAAGCCCTCGGACCGGGCGTTGCAATAGCTTCTCCAGGCCGGAGCCAGATCGGCCGGATCGTCGAAGTCGATACTCACCGCGGTCTGATCGAAGCGGGTGCCGCGTCTGAAGTGCCAATTTCCTTGGCTATGCGAGGCGTTGAGGAACAAGGCCAGCTTGTTCATCCCCTCGATCCCGCGAGAGACGGGGAATTCCATCATGGTGAGGGTCATATCGGGCACTCCTGGCTGAGACTCAGCCCAAATGGGGGCGAACCGCGACCCAGATGGCAATGGTAAGAACCAGGGCCAGAGGAACCAGGATCGGCGGAACCATCCAGTCCTTCAGCGCGAAAGAGCATTTTTGTAATTGGGCATTCATTTTACAGCCCTCCTAAAAAATATTAGCGGCCATCAATTGATATATAATGGCAATTAAATTAATTTCAAATGCGATCACAGGATATTAATCGCAAGAATCATCAGCGATATTTTTTATAATTTATTTTCGGTACTCAAAATAATAATTTCCCAAAATTGCACTGCCATTCGTCAAAGCGCTACAATTGATGACGTTGTACCTTTGCGCTCGCCGATCGACAGGAGGTGTTGTGATGAATCCTGGATGCATACCGATCCGATTGAAACTGGCGGAAATTTGTGCGGCGGCATTGATAGAGGCGGCGGAATGTATCGAGGCTGCCCGCGATGTGGGCGCCTTTGTCGATGCTCTTGACGGCAACCACCGCCTTTGGCTGATCCTGCGGGATATTGAGGCCAGGGATGACTGGATTGCGCCATCAATCCAGGACACCGAGTTTGCCACAATGAATTCGGCCGCCCTGGGGATGGGGATCAGCGATGCCGTCGTCGGCGCGGTGGTCGTCATCAACCGGCAGATCGCCGGGCAATTGGCCTGTGGCGCCGATCTGGACGGCATCCGCGCCAGGGTCCGCCTGGCCTATCGTGAAAGCGGCGGAGGCAGCGGCTTTGCCCCCTGGGCTCTGGCTCAGATCTATACCCGAAGCCGCCGCCGGAGCGCGTTCCCTCGCACCGAGCAAAGAGGAGGTTGTCAGGCAGAGGCAGGAGCCAATCTGCAACTTTCCTAATGAGCCCAGCCAACATTCGGTGTAGGCTTGTCAATCTGGCGTAAAGTATTAGGTCCCAAGGGCGCCGTTCTCTGACAGCGAAGTGCATTGTTCATGACAAAGCCTACCGCCCGCCCAGACATTCCCTTCACTGTGCCCGCTGATGCCACGGCGTTGGCCGTAGACGGGGTTTCCCTGTCACCTGAACACCTGCTGCACGAGTTGCGGGTCCATCAGGTCGAACTTGAGATGCAGAACGAGGAGTTGCGGCGGGCCCAACAGGCGCTGGAGGAATCCCGCGACCGTTATGTCGATCTCTTCGAGTTTGCCCCGATCGGCTATCTGATCTTGTCCGACACGGGCATCATCAACGGGATCAATCTGACAGGCGCCAGCATGTTGGGAGTTGATCGAGCCAAGGTGGTGTCTCGGCGCTTTGCTTCCTTCGTCGCCGCCGCTGATCGGGACCGCTGGCTTCGGCACCTGGTTCATGCCAACCATCACCCTGGCCGCCAGGAATGCGAATTGATGCTTGTGCATGGCGACGGGATCGAGTTCGCGGCCCATCTCGATTGCCAGCAGCAGATGCAGGACGGCGTTTTGGTCCTGCGCGTCGCGCTTTCCGACATCACCGAGCGCAAGCGGGCGGAAGCGGAACTGAACGCAACCCGGGACGCCCTGATGCTGGCCAATGAGAGATTGCTGGGCTCGAACCGGGATCTGGAGCAGTTCGCCTATGTGGCCTCCCACGATCTGCAGGAGCCCCTGCGCATGGTGGTGAGCTATGGACAATTGCTGGAAAAGAAGTACCGCGACCGGCTTGACGACGATGCGCACGCATTCATCGGCTTCATGGTCGAGGGCGGGGCCAGGATGCAGTCCATGGTCACCGATCTACTGGAATTCTCACGGGTCGAGCGTACGGGAGGGGGGCGTGAAGGCTTCGTCAGCGACGAGGCCGTGGCCGAGGCACTGCTCAGCCTGTCCCAGGCCATCATTGAAAGCCGCGCCCAGGTAACCCATGCCGGTCTGCCGACCATCTTCTACGACCGCCACCAGTTCATCCGCCTGCTGCAAAATCTGATCGGCAATGCCGTCAAATACGCGGACCCCGCCCGGCCGCCGAGGGTCACCGTCACCGCCCGGCATCAAGGCCATGAATGGGTGTTTTCCGTCGCCGACAACGGGATCGGAATCGATTCGGCCTATTTCGACCAAATCTTCGCCATCTTCCGTCGCCTCCATACCCGCGATAGATACAGCGGAACCGGGATCGGCCTTGCCGTGTGCAAGAAGATCGTCGAACATCACGGCGGCCGCATCTGGGTCGAATCTCATCCGGGAGAAGGGAGCACATTCCTCTTCACGGTGCCCGATCCTTGAGATTCCGCATACGCGGCCATGATGCGGGGACGGGAGACCATCCAGTGACCAGTAAAACCCGAACGACGGCCGCGGCGGTAAAGCAAGCGCCCGACATGCCCATCGTCGGCGTGGGAGCTTCGGCAGGGGGGTTGGAGGCGTTCGAGGAATTCTTCCGCCATCTGCCCATGGACAGCGACATGGCCTTCGTGCTGGTGCCGCATCTTGATCCCAGCCACACCAGCATCCTGACCGAGATCCTGCAGCGGGCCACCACCATGCCGGTGGTCGAAGCCGCCGATCAGGTCGTGGTGAGGTCCAACCATGTCTACGTCATCCCGCCCAATCGCGACATGGCCCTGCTTCGCGGCACATTGCAGCTGAGCCTGCCCGAACAGCCGCGCGGCCAACGCATGCCCATCGATTCCTTCCTGCGCTCGCTGGCCGAGGATCAGGCAGAGAACGCCGTCGGCATCATCTTGTCGGGAACCGGCTCGGATGGCACTTTGGGCTTGCGGACCATTCTCGGCAATGGCGGCCTTACCCTGGTGCAAGACCCCGCCACCGCCAAGTTCGACGGCATGCCGACCAGCGCCATTCAGGCCGGATACGCCACCCATGTCCTGCCCCCCCACCGGATGGCCGAGGTCCTGCTGGCGGCCCACCGCCATCAGGGGGTGCGCAAGAACACCCCCCCCACCCCGGCCACCATCAGCGGCATGAACCAGATCATGCTGTTGTTGCGTTCGGCGACCGGCCATGACTTTTCCGGCTACAAGAAAAGCACCATCGGCCGGCGGATCGAGCGGCGGATGGCCCAGCACAATATCGAGGATATCGACGTTTATGCCCGCTATCTCAAGGCTCAGCCGGACGAGATTCAGACCCTGTTCAAGGAATTGCTGATCAACGTCACCAGCTTTTTCCGAGACCCCGAGGCTTTTCAGACCTTGAAGAAGGATATCCTGCCCCAGATCCTGGCAGGCAAGGCCGAGGACTATGTGGTCCGCCTGTGGGTGGCCGGATGCGCCACCGGCGAGGAGGCCTATTCCATCGCCATGATCCTGCGCGAGGTCATGGAGGAGATGGGCCGCGAATTCAAGGTCCAGCTCTATGCCACCGATCTCGATGACGACGCCATCGCCATTGCGCGGGCCGGGCTCTATCCCGCCAATATTTCCCAGGATGTGTCGCCCGAGCGGCTGCGCCGCTTTTTCGTCAAGGAAGAGGGTGGCTATCGGGTGAAGAAGGACATCCGCGAGATGGTGGTCTTCGCCATCCAGAACGTCATCAAGGACCCGCCTTTCACCAAGATGGATTTGGTCTCGTGCCGCAATCTGATGATCTATCTGGAGGCGGAGTTGCAGAACCGCCTGATTCCCGCCTTCCACTATGCCCTAAAGCCCGGTGGCGTGCTGTTCTTGTCGCCCTCGGAAAGTATCGGCGGCCATGCCGAACTGTTCTCCGCTCTCAGCCGGAAATGGAAGTTCTACCGGACGGCGGTCCCTGCGGCGTCGAACCGCATGGTGACGACCGGCACTCCAACCTGGATCACCGCGGGCTCCAGCCGTTTACCGGCGGAAGTGGTCGGCAAGGCGAAGGAATGCAATATCGCCGAACTGACCCGCCGCGCCCTGGTTCTGGCCTTTGCGCCGGTCTCGGTGATGACTGACTTCAAGGGCGATATCCTCTATGTCCATGGCGACACCGCCCACTATCTGCGGCCACCACCGGGCCAAGCCACCCTTAACGCCGTCGATATGGCCCATGATGGTCTGCAGTTGGAATTGCGGGCCGCTCTCAACCTTGCCGTCACCCAGGGCGTGCCGACCCTGGAGCGCGAAGTGTCGTTTACCGCCGCTGGGGAAGTGCGAAAGATTCGCCTCGGTGTAAGGCCCTTGCCCGACCCGGATGCGGGTGCCGGAATGGTTCTGATCAGCTTTCATGATGCGCCCGTTTCCCCGTCCGGCAAGACGGCCCGTCGGCGGAGTGGCGGGCCGGTCGATCTTGGGCGCATCGAGGAACTGGAACGCGACCTCGCCTATACGCGGGCGAACCTCCAAGCCACCATCGAGGAACAGCAATCCTCCAACGAGGAAATGAAATCCACCAACGAGGAGCTCCAATCCACCAACGAGGAGCTCCAGTCCACCAATGAGGAATTGGAGACCTCCAAGGAGGAGTTGCAGTCGGTCAATGAGGAACTGATCACCGTCAATGCCGAGCTTCAGGCCAAGATCGAGCAATTGGGCTCCATGCAAAATGACATGAAGAACCTGCTCGACAACATCAATGTGGGCACCATCTTTCTCGACGATCGCCTGACCATCCGCCGCTTCACCCGCGAGGCGGCCAAGGTTTACCGTTTGGTGGGCACCGATGTGGGCCGCCCGTTGAGCGACATCAAGTCCGATCTGGACGAGGAAGACCTGCTGGCCAAGGCCTGCACGGTGATCGAGACGCTCATCCCCTATGAGCGCGAAGTGCGCACCATGGGCGGCGAGTGGTATTTGACCCGCATCCAGCCCTATCGCACCCTGGACAACGTCATTGACGGCGTGGTGATCACTTTCTCCAATATCAGCGCCCGCGTGGCGGCCGAAATGGCCGAGCGCGAAGGCAACGACATCGCCGAATGCGTCATCGCCGCGGTGGGCCGCCCCCTTCTGGTTCTGGACGAAAACTTCGCGGTACTCTTTGCCAGCGACGCGTTCTGCCGCGATTTCAAGGTCTCTCAGACCGAGACGCAGGGACGGTCGGTCTATGCCCTGGAAGGGGGGAAATGGGATTCTCCGGCCTTGCGGGACCTGTTGGAAAACATCCTGCCCCGCCAGCAGAGCTTTGAAGGTTTCTCGGTGGAACGCGCCGTTCCCGACAAGAAATTTTATCTTGGCGGCCGTAGGATCGTCTGCCGTACCAGCGGACGCCCCCTCATCCTTCTGACCGTCGAGGAATTGCCGCCTGGCCCGTGAGGCCTATGCGGTACCCTCCGGCTTTATCTCAAATCCTCTCACCAGGAGAAATGGGGGCAGGGGGAGAGATGAGGTCAAAGGCAGGGTCGAGGGCGATCCCCCCATCTCGCCGCTGGCTTGAGGGGCGGCCGGATTTCAAGAAATCAATCGAGGCTGATGCCACTCGTCTCCAGACTGTTACCCGTCCCGCATTGGGCGAGGTGTTCTTCGTTCCGGTCGCAAAGGACGGGTCTCCTCGTTCCGTGAACCGAGAAAATTCTACGTTCCGATCCCTCTATTTCCAGGGGGGATTACCGACCCACAACTAATTCTGTTGGACAGCCCGATGTTGAATGCGGCGGCCCGACATTATCGCCATAGCCGTTAACCAATTTGATTGTGGGGGCTGAATCGTCTGAGAGTTGCCTTGTCAGCGGGTGGTTTCTGTATCCTGGGGCGATTGACCCCACTGTGGTATTTGACCGCACTGCCCTCGGAAGCAGCCGTTCAGGACGAAGGCCAGATCCGGCAGGTCAGTGCCAGAAAGAGCCATCCGCATCAGGCACGGCCAAGCACCTTCTCCACACCAGTGTGCAGAATTTTTACGGAGACTGGCTTCTCGAGAAATAGATCGACCCCTGCAGCATAAGCCGTCTCGGCATTCTTCTCGCCGACCATCCCCGTTACCAGAACGATAACCGTTTTCGGATCGATCCCGTCTACACCTGCCCGGATACGACGGGTGCATTCCAGTCCGTCCATTACATCCATCTGCCAGTCCATGAAGACGATGTCCGCCCCGCCAGCCTGGAGGGCGGAAATGGCCTCGGCACCATTGGCAGCCGAGACGATCTCCGTAATGCCGAGAGCCCCTAAAACCATATGGATCAGTTCTCTCATCTGGGCATTATCCTCGACGATAACAGCGCGCCTGGGCTTAACCTTCATGAAACTGCTCCCTTAATGCAACGATTTCGGGCAATATGCCGAGAAACACCTCTACGAGCCTTGGATCAAAGTGCTTGCCGGACTGATCCTTTACTAGGGCAACCGCCTTTTCCAGCGGCCAGGCTTCCTTGTAGGGTCTTGACGAAGTCAGGGCGTCGAACACGTCGCAGATGGCGGCAATACGGGCCTCTATGGGGATATCCTCACCCTTGAGACCCTGGGGATAGCCGCTGCCATCCCATTTCTCATGATGGCATAACGCCACATTGCGGGCCATCATGAGTAGTTCAGATTTGTGCTCGCCAATAATTTTGGCCCCTATCGAAACATGCGTCTCCATAATCTTGCGTTCTTCGGGGTCATGCCGACCGGGCTTGAGTAGAATATTGTCGGGGATACCAATCTTACCGACATCGTGCATCGGCGTTGCGTAAAGGATCAACTCCGCCCGCGCAGCCCCCATTCCAGCAGCCAATGCCAGCATTTTGCACGAGTGACTCATGCGCATCACATGCATACCCGTTTCTTCGTCGCGGTACTCCCCAGCCAGACCGAGGCGTTCGATGATCTGTAGCTGGGTCTCGCGCACCTCTCTTGTGCGCTCTTGGACAATCTCTTCCAACTCGTCGGCACGTAGCCTCTGTCGCTTGTATAACCGGCGAGTCTCCAGCATGTTCCGAATGCGCAGGAGCACCTCCCACCGCCTAAAAGGCTTGCTAACGAAGTCTCGCGCTCCAGCTGCCAGCGCATTAAACCTCGTCTCGTCATCAGTTTGAGCGGTAAGAACCAGCACTGGCAGCCAGTCGCCGTTCTCCAGCGTGGCAGCGAGCTCCTCCATTACTTGGACGCCACTCATATGGGGCATGCGGATATCAAGCAGGATGATGTCAAAGTCGTGAGTCTGGTGAAGGCCCACCACATCGCGTGGATCGCATGTGGAAATTAATTTGGTGCAGCCTTCCCCAAGCAGCAGGGCTTCAAGAACTGCAACGTTGGCGGGTTCGTCATCGACAATGAGGATATGGGAAGTGCGAAGCACATCAGTGGTGATTGGCATGCTTGTATTCCATCTCGCGAGACAGGGTGCGAACAAGCTCCGGCAAACTGACTGGCTTTGTTAGGTAATCTGCGAAACCGCTGTTCCGCGCCCGCTCAATTGTGGCACTGCTGGCATCCGCGCTAAGGCCGATCACGGGAATATGGCGTATCGAGGCATCTTCCTTTAGCCGGGCGACGGCCTCAAAGCCGTTTATGCCAGGGAGATTGATGTCGAGTAGAATCACATCGGGCTGGCGGCTGCGGGCCAGGATCAGCCCCTCTTCTGCATTGTTCGCGGTAATTAACCGCATGGGGGCGAGTTGCTCGAACAGGGCCTCCATCAAACGCATATTGAAAACATTATCCTCGATGTAGAGAACGAGACGATCCTCGAAGCAGTAATGGAGATTGCGCCCGCCATCGGTTGCGGCTGCGGGGGACTCTACCTTCTCGTCACACAACGGGAAGTCCAACCAGAAGCGTGAGCCTTCATCAACCACGCTGGAAAAGCCAATGCGCCCGCCCATGGCCTCAATGATGCTTTTGGTTAAAGCTAAGCCGATACCAGTGCCCTCAGTCGCAGTTGCATCGGCACCAAGCCGATTGAATGGCTTAAACATTTGATCCTGCATGTGCTCGGGAATACCCTTGCCGGTATCGGCGATGGTCAACCTGTGAAAGCTATCCTCGGTGGTCTCGCACGAGAGGGTCACCGCGCCACCACGTCGGTTGTACTTAGCTGCATTGGAGAGCAGGTTGAGGATTAATTGCTTCGTGCGCTGGGGATCAGCCAGGATCGTAGCGTTACACGCTACGGCCTCATTGACCGGCGTAACCTCGTATTTGGTAAAGATAGGCGACGACAGCGAAACGCATTCCTCGATTACTGAGCCGAGATTAATCGCCGTCATCTCCTGTGTCATGGCTCCGGCCTCGACCTTAGCCAGATCGAGCACTTCGTTGATGAGGTCGAGCAGATGTGAGCCGCCAGCCAGGATGTGATCAACGTATCCACGCTGCTTGTCGGTCAGGGGGGGGCCATAACCCGCGAGCAGCACCTCAGCGAAACCAAGGACGGCGTTCAAGGGAGTCCGCAATTCGTGGCTCATGTTGGACAGGAAATCCGACTTCGCCTTGTTCGCAGCTTCCGCGGCAAGCTTGCTCTCTCGCAACTGGATCTCGATTTTTTTGATCTCGGTTACGTCCGTCCCCGTGCCACGATAACCGACAAATCCACCTTCTAGGTCGAACACCGGCACGCCACATATGCGGAGAAATTTTCTCCCTCGAGGGGTGTCAACCAAATAGTCGAAATCTTTAAATGGACGACGATTGTATAGATTGTCGTGATATCGGTTCAACTCGGCTTGATCTATCTCGGCGATCATCGAATCTCGGGTCTTTCCAATAATTGACTTCGGGTCAAGGTCAGTCGCCGCACCAAAACGCCCGGAAACCCAAGTGAAGCGGAGTTCCGCATCCATCTCCCAGTACCAGTCTGAAGACGCCTTGGCAAAATCAGCAAAGCGATCTCTGCTGTTCCTGGCATCGATCTCCATCAATTTCCTGGCGGTGATGTTCGTATGGGAGACGACGGCCCCCGGTTCCGATCCGGTAAGCGGGGAAATGTTCAGGCTAAACCAACGCTGCTCCGTCGGCGAATGGCATGGATATTCCAAGGAAATTCCTGACAAACGCCCATTGATAACGTCCAGAATTGCATTAGGCGTCAGTTCAGGGGGGCATTCACTCGCTTCCAGCCCACAAACAGATCCATAAAAATCACCAATGCAGAAGTTGGCTGGCCCATTATTGGCCACAGAGAACTCGCGCCACGCCTTGTTGACCATGGCGATGCGCCCCTGGCCATCAAGGACCGCGATATGCTGCGGCATGCAGTCAATAATCAGGGCAAGCTTGTCACGTGTTATCGCTAATTCTGCAGAATGTCGGGACGCAGTCTCCTCAGCAATTTTTCGGTCGGTAATGTCCATTACCGTAGTGAGACAGCGCCACCCCTCACCCCACTCAGTCCCAAGGCGAACGCTTTTTAGGATGATGGGGACTGGTGCTTTTTGATGAGGCGTTAGCCGAGTTTCTGTCGTGGCATTCCCTTGTGCCCTCACCAGAGAAAAGTGGCCATCCACGCCCTGACGGACATTGCCATCCACAAACATTCGGAATGGCATACCCATCACATGAGCCCGATCAGCACCAATAAGCTTCAAACCCGCAATGTTGACATCAATTATTGAAAGACGATCATTCAGCACAAAGTATCCTACTGGCGCACAGTCAAAAAGATCACGATTTTTGTTATTTTGTTTCTCAATATCCTCGCGAGCCTGCTGAAGCTCATCATTCTGAGCTCTAAGCTCTTCCTCATGTACTCTTAAATTATGGAGGGTTTCTTCAAGAAGGTGCTGCCCCGCATCAGGGTCATCTATAACAAGCCGACGAAGCGCAAGGTCCTCATCGTCCTGCATCTGCCTCTCAATTTCGAGCTGGTGTTTTTCGACCATATTAGCACCGCGTCAGATTACGATTGGACATCCGTCTGGGGCCTATAACCATTGGAGCAATGTGTTTCTGAATCTAGCCGCAGTCATCCTCTCGTCGTTACTCCATGGACGGCTATAGCCCGATTTGACCTCGATCCATTTTTCGAATGATCGGCGGGGAGAGAGCATTACTACCCCAGCCTTTTCAACCACCGGCTTGTTTGGGTTTCCAGCCCAAGCGACTTCCTGGGCCATAGCAGGCCTAAACCAATAAAACCGAACCCATCCAGACCGCAAAGAACGCGCCTTTATGGCGACCATGCCACTCACCACAGCAAGCAGGCCAACTTGACCATGGAAAAGATCATCCAGGTGATCTGAAATCACGACTGTGTCACGGCTTTCGTTCAGAAACCAATCGTCTATCACCCCCATTCCATCTAGATCAGGGGCCTCACCGGTGATCACCACATCATTTCCGATGGCCATAGCAAAGCCCTGCGCGCCCATAGCCTTCATCAACTGATCTTTCATCTTGTCGATGCCGTCAAATGGGTCTTCGTGTTGAGCGAGAGCCTCTAGAATTTTTTCGATGCGCCGGTCTAGGCTATCCAGAGATTGAATGCGCCGTCCCGCAAAATAGGAGGTGAGACCAAGGCTGTAGGCATTAGTCAGAGATACACATGCCGAACGTTGATCATGGGACAGGAGGTGAGGTTTGAGACTATGACAGGCGACAAGCCCCCACAGCTTGCCGGTAACTCGGATAGGCACCGAGAATGAAGCTCCAACCCCCATATGATTGAGATACTCCAGATGAACCGGCGAAACACTGCGCAGATCAGACCAAGCTAAATCAGCGGGAACATCTCCCAATCCGAGCAGCGGAACAGGCTGAGCTGTGGCGTCTGGGATCATTCGGCAAGGATTGAGGACATAAAGATTCCTGGCAATTGCAGGAATATCGCTGGCAGGAAACCGCAATCCTAAATAGCTGCCCAGTGCCTTCGTGGTTGCTTCGGAAATGACTTCACCCGACCAATCCTCTTGAAATCGGTAGATCATCACACGGTCGTAGCCAGTCACCATCTGGAAGGCTTGCACCAACATATTGTGGTGCTCCATGACTTCGTCATCGTCATAGGGAACAGACAGCAGCGGGGACTGGAGTTGTTGAACGGGGATGGGAGCACTCGGCATGGCGCTTCTCTCGATTTCAATAAGAATGAAATCGACGCCACGAACCGCCAATACGTCCACTCGGCCACCCATGAACTCGGCGGCACTATCCATGCGAAGGCGCTTCCCCGGCTGGTCCGGCAGGGCCTCGAGGGATACACCGGGCAGGAAGTTCAAGGCTTCTAATTTTTGACCTAAAGCTTTTGTAGGATCAGTTCCGATAAAATCTGCAAGATTTGATGATACGTGGGTTACCGTTCCCGACTTTGAATCGATGCGAATCAACGCGCCAAAAGACTGGATCGCGCCCGACAAATGCAGTTGCTCCGATTCGCAGCGTTGCACGAGGGCTTCCAACATAGACAGCGTTGTCATGCATTACCTCTTGGGTGGCTTGCGGGAAGATTTTCCCCCAGACTCAATCACCTTGGCAAACGCCTCCGGTGACAAGGGGCGATGGAACAAGTACCCCTGAACCATGTCACACCCCTCCTCCTTCAAGACCCCTAATTGGTCCTCGGATTCGACGCCTTCGGCCACCACTCGCATCCCTAATGCTCTGGACATATCGATGATCGCTTTCGCGATGGAGCGGTCGTCCCTCTCTAGGGCGATGCCGTCAACAAAACTGCGGTCGATCTTAAGCTCATGGATAGGCAGCTTTTTCAAATAGGACAGGGATGAATAGCCGGTGCCAAAGTCGTCGATGCTCACCTTCATCCCCATCCCGTCGAAGCTGGTCAGCATCTCCTTCACCATGTCTATTCGTTCCATCAGGGCGCTTTCAGTAAGCTCAATGCCAATGAGCTCGGAGGAAATTCCCGAATTATCAAGCCAAGAGCCGACCTTTGCAGCGAAGCCTGCATCCCGAAGCTGGTGGGCGGACACATTGATGGCAATACGGGGAACGGTAAGTCCCTTGTCTCGCCAAAAGGCAATCTGCTCCAGCACCATGGTAAAGACGGTTTCACCGATTGCTCCAATCAGGCCGCAGCTTTCGGCGATTGGAATAAAATGGGCCGGTGAAACTTCACCCAAGTTGGGATCGCGCCACCGCAGAAGCGCCTCCGCACCGACCACCTCTCCCGTGAGAATATCCACCTGCGGCTGGTAGCACATGCGAAAGCTATTGGTCTCAAGCGCCAACCGCAGACCCGTTTCCAGGGTCAGGCGTTGCAGAGCGATCACCTTCATTTCATCGGCAAAAAACTGATATTGGTTCCGACCCCGCTCCTTGGCGCGATACATGGCAGTGTCGGCATGCTTCAGCAGGGTAAGACTATCTTCGCCGTCATCGGGAAAGACGCTGATTCCCATGCTGGCAGAGACAAATAGGCTTTTATCGTTAATGCTGAAGGAAGCTCCCAGAAAATCGACAATACGGCTTGCCACTGAGTTGACCTTTTCGAGGCTTACATCTGTCAATACAGCAACAAACTCATCTCCACCCAACCTTGCAAGCGTATCAGAATCTCTTACGCAATGCTTAAGGCGCTCAGTCGCCTGCTTCAGAAGTTGATCACCCACATCATGACCTAGGCTGTCATTGATCACTTTGAAGTTATCGAGATCAATGAACAGGACCGCCAGCTTAGTCTTTTGTCGCTTGGCTTGTGCCACGGCATGCTTGAGGCGATCCATCAACAAACTTCGATTGGGTATCCCTGTCAATTCATCGTGAGTGGCTAGAAATTCGATGCGTCGCTGCGAGCTCTTGATAGCGGAAATATCGCTGAAAATAGCCACGTAATTGACGACTGAACCGTTTTCATCACGAACCGAATTGACGGTCAGCCATTCCGGATAAATTTCGCCATTCTTGCGGCGATTAAAGATTTCCCCTTGCCAACATCCCTGCTCAATCAGGGAACGCCACATGGCATCATAGAAGTCTTTTCCGTGTTTCCCCGATTGCAGAAATCGTGGGTTCTTACCAATAACCTCTTGATGGCTATATCCTGTGATGCGGCAAAACGAGTCATTGACGGTTATGATATTGCCTGAGCTGTCCGTGATGGTGATTGCCTCTCCCGCACGATCAAAAACCTTGGCGGCCAGCCGCAATTGCTCTTCCGCGTGATGTTTCATTGTGACGTCGGTCGACTGAGAGCAAACCGCACGGACCACGCCGTTGGAGTCAAAGATGGGAAAACGGACAGAGTCTAACCAGACCTTTGACGTGGGGAACACCATCTCCTCAAGATGCTGAATGGCGGAAAGCTGCCCCATCACTTCGAGGTCTCGACTTCTCAGTAGTTGGGCTATGTCACGACTGAAGAGCTGCTGGTCGGTTTTGCCAATCACTTGTTCCGCAGTGATACCAAATAGCTCCTCAAACCTCATATTTATAAACTCATAGCGACCAGCCGCATCTTTTAGAGAAACGGCAGACGTTGAGTGGTTCATGATGGAAAGAAGACGCTCTTGGCTTTCGCGTATTTGCTCCTGGGCCTCAACAAGATCAGTATGGTCGACAACAACCAGAACGACACTCAGCGGCGTACCTGTCAGACTCATGGACGGCGTGACAAACACCTGAAATGTCCGCTTTCCAAACGTGATCTGGAAACTTTCTTTACGTTGCTCGGTTAGGGCAGCGGTGAGGCTCTTATCGATGTTGTCGAGAAAGGCTGGTAACTTGAGGCGTCCTATATGCATTCCGCTGGCCGAGAGCGGCAAGTCGTAGGTCTTAACTGCCGCACCATTGGCCCTCTTTAGGAAAAGTTCCGGGTCAAAAACCATAATTGGAAAATCAATTGTGTTATAAACGCCCTCGAAATCACTATTTATAGCCGACAGCTCGGCAGACTTTATTAAACTCTCCTCATTTACGCTCACCAACTCTTCGTTAGTGGCCTGAAGTTCCTCGTTTGAAGCCTCCAACTCTTCATTAGAAGCTTGCAGCTCCTCATTAGCTGCCTGCACCTCTTCATTAAGAGCCTGCATTTCCTCATTGGAGGCAGCCATTTCCTCCATCAAGGTTTGGAGGTGCTCTCGAGTCGAGGCCAACTCATCGTCGGGAAAAACCTCAGAACCATCCTGTGACTCGGCTTCCCTGACGGCGTTAGCGGCGTCGGTTTGGGCGGAGCGTTCAAAAACAACCAAGAAAGTGTCCGCTTCAGCCTGCTGTCCCACTGGATGAACCGCTAACCGCCAAACCTGTTTGTCTAATGATGCAATCCGTCGCTTCCGACTATAGGAACTGGCCTGACGACGACGGGCGCGATGCATCGTGGTCAGGATTTCATTGGAGAACTCAGGCACTATTAGTTGGGCGAGATTCATTTCCGGCGTTCCCGTCGGAAAATGGATAAAACGAGAAACAGGTCCGTGGCTATGCAATATCCGGCATCCTGAATCAATCAGCATCGCCGGGCCGAATTGGTCTGCAAGAGCGTTCAGGAAAATCCGTTCATTCGATCTGTCCGGATTTCTCGGCTCGTGCTTTGGAACTTTAAGCTGCCCCCTTACCAGCTTTCCCATAGTGATGGGGCGGCTCTGCCCCCGTGGACGAAAGATTCTGGCCCGCCGATCCACTGACGCAAACATGGCCTCCTGCTGAGTAACTGTTTCAGAGCGCCCAAGAAACAGCAGGCCGTCTTCGCGAAGCGAATAGCGCAGAATCGATAAAACCTTGGCCTGGAGATCAGAGTTGAAATAGATCATCACGTTGCGGCAGGTGACTAAATCCAGCCTCAGGAACGGCGGATCAACGTTGACGTCCTGTCGTGCAAAGGTGACGCAGTCTCGCAGTTCCTTGGTCGGTTCAAATCCGTTACCACAAGGAATAAAATATTTTGAAACATACTCTTGGGGCATTTCAGCCATGGCGGTCTGGTTATATATACCCCGCCGCGCAACGCTCATTGCGTTGTTGTCGATGTCTGTTGCAAAAACCTGGAGTCGACTTCCAATTCCTCTCTCGGAAATTAATTCCGAAAACATAATAGCCAGCGAATAGGCTTCCTCACCAGTAGCGCACCCGACGACCCAAACTCGGATTTCTTCACCAGGAAGTTTACGGCCCACGATCTCACGGGTGTGCCTCTCCAAAGCGCGAAAGGCATCCTTGTCCCGAAAGAACTCTGTTACAGAAATCAACGTTTCTTTGGCCAGAGCATCGAGCTCGTCGGGATCGCTATCCGTCTTACTCAGATATTCGGCGAGGGTTCCGGTATTGGTCGCAGCCATCCTTCGCTGTAAACGTCGCTGGACCGTGGACAATTTATAGCTGGAAAAGTCAATCTTAGTGCGCAACCGAACCCGCTCAAACAGGTCTGATAATTCAGCTGGCCGCTGTTCACCACTCTCAAGATTTGGCAACATGCCCGGGAAGCGCACCAAACGCTCTAATTCGCGCCCAATCTGGTCTGGAGATACAATTCGGTCAGCAACGCAGGCATCTATAGCCGAACGCGGCATGCCATCATATTTGGCGGACTCGGGAATTTGGACAAAAGTGATGCCCCCCGCCGACTTGATTGCTCTCAATCCCCTCGTGCCGTCTGATCCGGTGCCAGAGAGGATAATTCCAATGGCGCGCTCCTCAAATTCGTCGGCCATGGACTGGAAAAGTATATTGATTGAAGGCTTGGGGGAGATTTCCGGAGATGCTTGGCTAAGGACGAAACACTCGTCCTTGAAAACCAAATTTGTACCAGGTGGGATTATGTATATGACGTCGGGTTGGGGGCGCTCACCATCGGCGAGTTCTCGAACCGGCAGTCTGGTCTCACGAGATAGAATGTCCGCCATCATGCTGCGATGCGTAGGCGACATGTGTTGGGCGACGACGTAAATGCAGCCAAGGTCCAGTGGAAGACCTGCTACAAACTGGCTAAGAGCCTCTAATCCTCCGGCAGAGGCACCAATTCCAATCACATGCGGCTTGTTGTCAACTTTTACATCCATGCAATTCAGCCTCTGACCGCAACAAATCCCGTTCGATTCAAGCCCCCCACATAACGCAGTAATATAATTAAAGCTGCACCGACCAGATCATTAAAAATACAGACAAAAAATCACTAATATCCTACCAAATAACTTATATTTACCCACCATCTCGCTTCGAATATGTACATGAAAATATATACTCCATCAAGATTCTAGCGACGCTCAAAATTGGGGAGTATCACGGAAAGTTCATATTGTCGTCAGCCGAACACGCGATCTGATCAGCGTTAAGCAGCCCTGATTCCCACCCATAGGCTGCATTTTTTGGCAGATTGCATCAACCATTCTCCTTCAGTGACCGCATAACATCTTCCTGACTGGCAGCAACCCGTAGCTCATCATCCATGAACCTGCTCTTGGTTAGGGGTTTGGTAGAATTGCCCCTTTTTCCGTGCGTCAATTCAACCAGAGTGAAATTACCCTCGGCCTCTTGGATCTGAAGAACATCCCTCCAAGCCCTGCCTAGAGATTGCTTCATTCCATCCCCCAGTTTTCGCGCCCCGCCCATGACCATGACGATTTCCTCAACCGCGGCGGTAATCCCCCCGTTTTTAACGGGGTTGGAACATAGAACTCACGCGGCCAATTTCAGTTTCTGGGCGGGTGTGATGCCGCCGATGGCCATATTGGGTCTGCCACGCCATTCGATGATCCGGTTCAGCATGCGTACGACCCGTTCGGCGGGTAGCGAGAAATCCACCTCGATGCCGAGCCCTTCGCGGTTGAAGTCGTCGAGCACGTTGAGCAGCCTGAAGGCCCTCCCGTCCTCCAGCCGGTCAGCCATGAAATCCATGGACCACACCTGGTTGATCCCGGTGGACCTGATCATCATGAACCCCAAGGATCACCAGACGGTGGTCTACAAGGACGGTGTATCAAGCCAAGATGAGCGGCAAGGCCCGTGGCATCATGGGGGCAGACGAGGTGATCATTCCTAACTTAACGCCACATGGTGCCCCGCAGTCTTCGACAGACCTTTGAGGGTCATGTTGAGCCAGTTGGTCGGGTCGAGGCGGGAGACCGCTGTGCCCCCGGCAGCCGCCATCCAGCGTGAGCGTCCGCTATGCCGGGTCTGTGCCATGACCGGTCATATGCGGACAAGCGGGATCAGATCATCGTCCCGCACCGTCCAGGCTTCAACGGCAGCCCCGGTTGGGTACGATCGAGTGCCTGGATCTGGCTCTTCTCATCCACCGACAGGACGATGGCGTGGGCCGGGGGATTGACGTAGAGGCCAACGATGTCGCGGACCTTGGCGGCAAAGTTCGGATCGTTGGACAGTTTGAACTGACGCCAACGGTGCGGCTGAAGGCCATGGGCACGCCAGATTCGCTGGACCGAACTGACGCTAATGCCCGCCAATTCAGCCATGGCTGCGGCCGTCCAATGCGTGACCTCACGGGCCGGTTCGGTGGAGGTAGTTAGAGTCACCACCCGCGCCGCCACCTCGTCTCCGAGCGGAGGGACGCGCGAAGGCCGGGTCTTGTCCCGCAAGAGGCCGTCCACGCCTTCCTGCATGAACCGCTCCTGCCAACGCCAGACGGCGGTCTTAGCCTTGCCGGTCAGACGCATGATTTCGACGGTCCCAATGCCGTCGGCGGTCAGCAACACGATCCGCGCTCGCCAGACGTGCTTCTGTGGGCTGTTGCGGTCCGCGACCACCGTCTCAAGGCGGATACGGTCGGCGGCGCTCACTTCGACGATGATCCCTTCGCGCATCCCCCAGACTCGCACATCCGGCCAGCCGGGGGAATCCACCACAGGACTCTTTCGTCAGATTTTGACCACTAGGTTATGCTTGTAGGAGTTCAATTTGTCCCAAGCGTCCTCGCCGTCGATGGCAAGGTCAACGCTGTAACCGGCGCCGATCAAGGTCTCGGAGAGTAGTTCTAGACAGATTGGGTCGTCATCCACGACGAGAATGCAGGTCATGCCCCCTCCTTGCCGGGAATCGACGTCCCCGTCTCCTATATCGGACGCCTACCCAGGCTGAACATTCATTGCTCGGGTCCGCCCCGAACGGCACTTCTGAGCAGAGCCAATGCCTCCTCAAAAGCGAAGTCTTCGATGTTCTGAGCGATCGCGGCGGCTTGACCGCCAATTGCCGCCCGAAAAATGGCCTCATTGTCGCGATAGAGATTTCCCGCCGCCATGTCGTCCCTGGACAGAAGTTCGTCAAGTCGACTCAAGAGAGTACTGGCCTCGGCCTTGTCCACGTCGCCGCCAGCTGGCCGCTCGCGACTTCCAGTGGCTTGCGGGGCCGCCACCACGGGCCGCAGCCGGTCGCGCATGGCCTGGAATTCATCTTCGAGCAGCCGCGCCTTGTCAGCGAGGTCAGCGGGCGCGTCGCCCGAGGCATTCTTGAGAGCAGCTTCAATCTCAGCGGCGATCCTCCGAAGACCTTCAATTCCCAGGGTCGCCGACATTCCCTTCAGGGTATGGGCAATCCTATGCGCCGCATGAATATCCCCCGAGGAGAGGGCCTGAATCAGATGATTGCCATCCTGATTTTCAATGAACTTCGCCAAGAGCCGGAGATAAAGGTCCAAACGCCCATTGGCCGCTTTGAGGCCTGCAGCGACGTCAAGGCCGTCGATCGAAGACAGCCGGTCGCGGGCAAGGCCGTAATCCGCGTCATCAGCCTTGGTGTCGCGGGAAGACGGCGGGCGAGATCCGTCTTTGCGGTCGGCCGTCGCCGGAAGCCATTTCAGCAATGCGAGGTAAAGAGCCTCAGGGTCCACCGGCTTCGCAATGTGATCGTTCATGCCCGCGTCGAGACAGGCATTGCGGTCTTCATCAAAAGCATTTGCCGTCATAGCCAAGATGGGCGTTTTCACGTGGTTCGGAAGCTTTCGAATCGCGCGTGTCGAGGCCAATCCATCCATGTTCGGCATCTGCATATCCATCAAGATGACGTCATATTGGCCTTGGGCTGCCTTATCCAGTGCGACCTGGCCATCTTCCGCAACATCGACATCAAGGCCGACGGCACAAAGAAGTTCGACAGCGACCTCCTGGTTCACCAGATTGTCCTCTGCAAGCAGAACACGGCCGCCGCGGCGATGCAGAAGGACGGATTCGGCTTCTCCCGCGGCGAGCCCCCCCATGATCGTATGCTTGCCGGAAAGCGCGTCCTGCAAGCCATCGAACAGCCGGGACGGCGTCAATGGCTTCAGCAACATATTGTGATACCCCGTTTCGGCCAGGACATCGGCGGAGACGCTATCGCCATAGGCCGTGACCAGCATCCTCGCGGGCTGACGCGAGATCGGCAGCAAGAACAATCGCCGCCCTAATTCAAGCCCATCCATCCCAGGCATCTGCCAATCTATCAGAAGAATGTCGAATGGCTTTTTGGAGGCGTCGGCTTCTTCCACTGCGGCGAGAGCGGAAACGCCATCAGCAACAGCCGAAACCTGCAGACCAAGCATTTCTAGCATGCCGACATGGGCCTCTAGGGCATCACTGAGATCATCAACCACAAGAGCACGCAGGCCGCTGGCCTCGACCCGCTTTGATGGAACATTCCCACCACCCAGGGGAAATGATAAGGGAACTTCGATCCAGAAGGAACTTCCTTGGCCAAATTCGCTGTCTACGCCGATTCGCCCCCCCATCATCTCGGTCAAACGCTTGGAGATCGCAAGACCGAGACCAGTACCCCCATACTTCCGGGACGTCGATGAATCAGCTTGCTCAAATGCCTGAAACAAACGCGATTTCTGCTCGGTCGTAAGGCCGATACCGGTATCGGACACCTCAAATCTGGCCACGAGGCCATTGTCATCGCGGCTTACTACAGAGCCTCGTAGCGCAATGCTTCCCGATTCGGTGAACTTAACGGCGTTGCTGGCAAAATTGAGTAGAATCTGTCCAATCCGCAGGCCGTCGCCATGAAGATTTGCCGGAAGGGCATGCATGGCTACCACGAGTTCCAGCCCTTTGGCTTCTGCCTTATCATGGACAAGAGTGCATACGGTCTCGATCATATGCTCGATCTCGAAATCGGTATTTTCGAGTTGGAGCTTCCCGGCTTCGATTTTAGAGAGGTCAAGAATATCGTTGATGATATTGAGCAGATGGCGAGCCGCCGTGGATACCTTATCCAGCCTTGTTCTTTGCGTTTTGTCAGCAATATCGCGTTGCAGCAGATGGGTGAGCCCAATGATCGCGTTCATGGGCGTGCGTATTTCATGACTCATGTTTGCAAGGAAGTCTGATTTGGCCCGAGCCGCATCCTCGGCCAGCATGCGCGCTCTCTGCATTTCCTCCATAAGGGCATGTTCTTGAGTAATGTCGTCGATGACCCAGACAGATCCCTGGGTCGGGTCTCGGGCATCAACGGCATGGGCTGTCAAGCGCGCCCAAAATAGGCTGCCGTCCTTGCGCAGCAATTGCTGCTCGCGGCGATGGGTCTGGCCCTGCCAAATTTCCTCGTAGGCCTCGCCGCCGCCGCCGATCCAACTGTCCTCGTCGGCGTACCAGATCCGCTTGGGCTTCCCGACCATCTCGCCATCGGGCCAGCCGAAGATCTCGTGGAGCTTTCGATTGCAGCGCTCCAGGATCCGATTTTTAATCAGGACGATGCCGGAGGTCGCCGAGTCCAGGATTGCCTGCTGTTCTGCAAAGGCCAACCGCAACGCTTCGGCGGATTTGCGCTCATCGGTTATGTCCTCGAAAATGGCGACAATGCCTTCGTTGGGCGCGGCGGCATTGAGGGCCTGCACCGCAAGTCGGGTCCAGAACGGCGAGCCGTCCTTCTTGCGAAACTGCTGATCGCATTCGTAGGTTTCGCCTTGCCCAACCTGCTCGTAGATCTCATGCCCAAGCCGCTCCCAGTCGTCATCATCCAGATACCAAACACGGGTCTGTTGCCCCTCCAACTCCCCGAGGCCGTAGCCGAACATTTTGTCGAGACTTCGATTGCAACGAATAACGACCCGCTCCCGGATGAGAGCAATGCCGACCCCGGATGCGTCAAAGATCGCCTTCTGTTCCTGATTGGCAATGGAGAGAGCGTTGGTCCGCTCTGCGACCATCAGCTCAAGGTGATCCTTGTGAAGCTCTAACTCCCGCATCATCCGCTTTTTGTCGGTGACGTCTTCCTTGATTGCAAGGTAATGGGTGATTTCGCCATCCGCCTGACGGACCGGGGCGATATGGGCGAATTCGACATATTCGCTGCCGTCCTTGCGGCGATTGACAAGTTCGCCGTGCCAAGACTCACC